>CAJYHH010000293.1 GCA_913773825.1 Candidatus Sericytochromatia bacterium
GAGATTAGTTAGGCTTCTGGAGTTTGGCTTTTCCACGCTCTGCTGCCAAGTTACTTTGATGAAACTCACTCAACTATCGGAGTGTTGTGAATCGGTCTGGCTTTAAGTTAAGTACGGACAGCTTAGTGGCTTTAGATATTTGTGTGTTTTTTTTCTGGCTTGCAAGGATTTGAATGCCTGTCTTATTTGCCTATAAGCGCAGATTGTTCTTTGCTTAATTTATTTTAGTGGTCTTGAGATTTAGGGGATATTCTGGAATATCTGGGTCAGATTAGGCAGTTAGGGAGTGGATAAGTCTTATTTGAGTCTGTTTTTGACTTTAATTACTAAAGAAATTGATGTGGTAAAGAATCTAGGGCTTTTTTGATCTGAATCTTTGATGTTGAATTAGTAAGGTTTTACTGAAGAAATCCATAAATTGAGTAATAAGCCAGTTTTTTGATAGAGCAAATCATTGATTGATGCGGCATAGCAGTTTTTTGAGACTCTGTCGACTTATTTCATTAAATTTAATTTAATTTTGATATATTTTTTGGTAAACGGGTATAGTAAAGATATTCATCTTGCCTGATTTAATTGAACCAAGGAGTCCCGAGGATTGATGAGTTTTCTGAATCGCAGCTCTGCCCTGACTGATACTCTTAACCCGATAGTGCTCTCCAATGCTTCTGCTGTTCTGGCTCAGCCTGCTTTAGGCGGGTTGAGCGGAATGCCTGATACTGGTTCTGGTTGTTGCCTGACTGATTCCTAGCTGTTTTTAGGCCAATGGCCTGCTGACAAAGAAATTTTTTTAGTTTAAATAACGCCCCAAACCACGAATGATTTTGGTCTGGAGGTGTTTGCTGTCGTGCCTTGCTGAATAATTTGAGCCAATCTGAGCCTATTTTGCTATGTGGGGATCATATTCAATGAAAAGACACATAAATAACTTAAGTTTAAAACCCGAGAGTGTGGGTGACCTCCGATGAGAACCCCTGCTTATCGCGTGCAATTGAGTCCAGAAGAGCGTCAAGAGCTCGAAACGGTTCTCAACGATACCTCCCAATCTGTGCGGAAGCTTCGCCGTGCCCATGTGCTGCTGCTGGCAGACGAAGGCAAGCGCAACCAGGAGATTCAACAGATCACCGGTCTGAGTGAGCCTGCTCTGATTGCGATTAAAAAGCGCTTTGTCGAAGAAGGCCTAAGCCTTAAAGAAAAACCCCGGCCAGGCCGAAGGCCTAAGCTTAATCAGGATCTGGAGAGCATCCTGATTGAACTGACTGCGAGTGAGCCCCCTGAAGGTATGCCTTATTGGACCATGCAGCTGCTGGCTGATGAGCTGATCAAGCGCAATGTGCTTGAAAGTATTTCAGATGAAACCGTCAGACGGATTCTCAAAAAGCGCAGTCTTAAACTGTCTAAAAAGCGCATAGTGAAAGTAGACGACGCACTTGATTAGACTGAGCCTGATGCAGATCTAAAACTTAACTCGAGTCTCGCGCTTGAGCGCGTCTTGCTGCTTAGTTTTTGGCATAACAGCTATTTTGATTCAGCCCAGCCTGACAGAATCCTATTAATCAAGGTGTGAAGGACTGAGTTGTTTTAAAATCAGATGTTTGGCTCACCCTCTTTTTGAAGGGGTCTGTTTAAAGGCTTGTGAGTGGCCTGCTGGTTTGTGACGAGTCAAAGCACATGTATAGTTGTAACACAAAATACTTTTGACTTAGTTTATAGAAACTCCTTAAACTTAAGTGTTTGTCAAACTGATGCGGTTTTGGGGCTGCTGTCTCTATTAGGCTTTATTTATTCAGATAAAACTTTAGCCAGAAAATAGTTGCTTGAATGTCATGATGTAAACACAGGCTAAACGCTGTGTTGAGCGGTTTTAAATTATTTTTAGCAAGTCCATCAGCTTAGAAGATGCTCGATTCCTGAGTGAATCCCGCTCAAAGCGGCTCAGGAGTTTTAGAATAATCAGGCTCTGTCAGAAAGAGGATTGGCGATCTGAGCACTCCGGCCCAGCAGAAAATTCAACCGGCACTAGCTTGGTTTATCAGCGCGATGTGCTGAAGCAGATCATCTGGCCGTCACGCTGATTCTGGCCGCTCAATCCTCCAGCCCTGACAGCGTAGAGCTAATCAGCGAGACCCAGCAAACCCTTGATAAGCTCTCAAGCCAGCTCAGAATCAGTCAACGCGAACAGATCAATAATCAAACCCTTCAGGCCCGGATTCAACAGACTTATTTAGAGCAAAGTCGAGAAAACCTGCAGGACCATCTCGATAAACTCAATGCCCTAAGCCAGCATTCAGACTAATATGAGACTTTTGATTTGTGAGCTTGGGTTGGCCAATTAATAGATCTGCTCGACTCAACCCTGCGACGCGCTACGTACTACGCTTGCTCAGGGCGAACGGGTTTTTTAGTAATAGCCTAGTACTCAACATGTAAAACGATTGCTCAGGACAAGTGGATTTTCTAGCAAGAGACAAATAAGTCGATAACTAAAAAACACTTGCCCTGAGTCCATTCTGGCGTTTAGTTGAGGGTTCTTAAAAGGGTTGTTAGAGCCCTCTAAAGAACAGGGCCACCTTTGCCTAATAGCTTATGGCGGATCAGTTTAATTGGAATCGGGCCTTCAAGCATAAAGCGATCGTGAAACTCCTGCAGGCTAAAGGCTGAACCTTTGAGTTTGCGGTAATCTTCGCGCAGTTTGAGAATCTGCAGCTTGCCGAGGGTGTAATACAGATAAGTGGGATCAGACGTGCCGCGCATGGTTTCGCGTTCAGCGTTGGCGCGGGTCTGATAACCCTCTTTTATAAAAAACTCAATGCCTTCTTCCAGGCTCATCTTGCCTGTGTGCATCTGAATCCCGACAATATAGCGGGCATTGCGCAGCAGGGCATCCTGAATCTGGCCCAGACGCAGCTTGGGATCATTATTGCCATAACCGGATTCAAGCATCATCTGCTCACAATAATGGGCCCAGCCTTCAAAATTAGACGCAACCCCAAAAACCTGACGCACACGGCTTTTGACTCGGGGCGCCCATAAAAACTGAATATAATGGCCAGGGTAAGCCTCATGAATCGCCGTGCTGACAATGGTGCCGTAATTAAAGCCCGCCATATGATCCGCTACTTCTTCTTTAGACCAGCTGGCTTCAGGCAGGGTGACGTTAAAATAGGCCTCTTTGCCCTTGGTTTCAAATGGCCCAGGGGTGTCCATCGAAGCAAAAGTCAGAGCGCGCATAAACGGCGGGGTCTCAGCCACTAAAGGGGGCTCAAGTGAAGGCAGGGTAATAATTTTATGCTTCACAATAAAATCCCGCATCCCGCCCATCACATCTCTGAAATTGCGCAACAGCTGATTCGGTGGTGG
>CAJYHH010000294.1 GCA_913773825.1 Candidatus Sericytochromatia bacterium
ATTGCCTGTATCAGCAATTAGAGTATGGCCATTTTCAAGGCGTTCAGCGTATTCTGGCGCAAACAAGAGATTTTCATCACGCCCAAATTTACGGGGTGTACCGTATCTCCAGACCTCTTCACCTGAGACAGTCAATTCGCGCACGGTGTGCTCACGAACATCAGAAACAAGCAGATTGCCATTATTTAGGACCTTTAGACCTGCAGGGCCTCGGCCACAGGACAATTGCTCAAGCAGTTCACCACTGCTTGAAATCTGCAAAAGCTCAGAACGCCCTGTATTGGCAATCCAGATTGAACCATCAGGTGTATCTGTCAGGGCACGGGGCTGAGCCAAGAACACGTCTCCCCAATGAGAAAGACTCAAACGAGTGCGTTCACCATCAATCAAGAGTAAACTGTTCAATCCCATATCCAGCACCCAGGTGCCATGAGGCGTTTCAAGCGCAGCAACAGCCTGGACTAATTGTTGGCGAGGACCAAGTAGTTCACTGACTTTGCCCTGGCGATCGACAAAAGCCATTTGACCGGATTGAGGATGTTGAACCCAAAACTGAAGAAGACTACTCGTCTGAGCTTGCGTTTCGGGTTCAACTTGAACCCTTCCACTTCCCGCCTTGGTCTGGATCATGGCCTGTTTTTTCTGGGCCATAAGCACCTGAATTCGGGTGCGCAACTGCTCTTGCTCAGCTTCTGATCGTAACTGCTCCTGCTGTTGGCGATCTCGAGCCAATAATAACAGACGCTCTTTTATCTCAGGGTAGTTCAGCATCAGAGCATCCAGATCAGTTTGTTTAAGCACAAATAGCTCACCGTAACCACTAGCACGTACAGTGGCATTACGCGGCAGGCCCAGCATCAGTGAGACTTCGCCAAAGACGTCTCCTGGACCAATTCGAGCGACAGACTGTTGTTTAGCATCAAGGATATCTACTTGTCCCTGACGAATTAAGTACATGTCTTCGCCTACTTCGCCTTTGCGAACAATCAGATCACCCCGATTAAAAATCTGAGTGCGCAGACACGCAACAAGCTCACGCAGAAAATCACGCGAAACATCCTGAAACAAAGGCACACGCCGCAGACGCTCCATTAGCGACGACTGACTACCGCCCAATAAGCCGTGTTCGCGTTCAGCTTGAGATCTAAAAATCTGCACGGGCGCCAAATTGTTTTGGGCAGATGTCATTTTAAGTTCCTGCATTAAAACCTGATGCAGAATTTCTCCGTTATTGGCGTCAATGACTAGCAAGCGGTAAGCGTCATGAATGACCAGTTCACCTGTATTCCGCCACTGCAGATTTAGGGCCTGATTAATGCGATAACGTGGAGAAGACAGATTGAGATTAAAAGATTTTAGATTACCCTCAGACCAAAGCCAGAGCTTTTGAATCTGGCCGTCAAACAAAGCTAAGGTGTTCCCATCAGGCGATAGTGCCAAACTAGTGGGATGGCCTTCAAGTTTGAGATGTTCATGCCATTCACCGTCGAGTGTGCCGTGCCGCAGAACGGCTCCCTGTTCAAGTAACCAGAAGCCATCATTGCCATCTGTACAGACATCCAGAGCCAATCCCGCCTGAGACAAAACCTGAGGACAACCATCTGGCACACAACTCATTAACTGTCCTTGCTGACTATCAATCAGCAACAGACGAATCTGATCTTTATCAGCACTTGCAAAAGAAACAATCCGGCTCCAGTTAGCAACATCCGAGCTAATAATCCAGTCCTGACGGCCAAATTTGTTCCAGGCACTGACTGAATTGCGCTCAGCATCCAGAACAATAAAGCTTTGATCAGGCAGCCAGCTGACATCCTGGGGACGATAGACGCCAAACAAATTTGTTTCAAGGCTCCAGGTCACCTCAAGTGTTGGCCCAAGCTGTAAAATTCGGCTATTAAGCGGATCAGCCAGACCTACCCAATCATTTGGCAAAGACTCAACCACTTCCCAGACTTGTTGTTCAGAATCAGATGAGGCTCCCCCCGTACCTAAAGTCTGAAGGTCAGCTTGTTTAATTCCCAGCAGCTCGTCACGATCAAAAACCAGGCTTAGGTTAAACTGCCCAAACAGGTTCAGCATTGCCACTTCAAGACGCTTATGCTGCTTGAGCATCTGAGCAATCCGAGCCGCCTGAACAAAGATTTCTTGCTGCTGAACAGTTTGAGCACTGGCAGGTAAGAGGATTTGATAATCAGTTTTAAGTGTCTGGCGAATCAGATCAAGCACAGGCTCATTAAAGTTATTTGGTAAAGGAGGACCGGGTTCAGCTGATAGGATGAGTAAAGAGCTTTCAAGCTGAGTAATTGCCATCCGAAAGCTGGATAGCAAGGCTAGCACATAGCCAGCGGGAACCTCTTCAGCCATCTGCTGATTAAGGGGTTCACGATTGCGAAGCTCCCGCAAGGTCTGATTGGGCGAAGCTAGCGCCAACATCATCGGCCAGGTCCTGCCTGAAGGCTGAAACTCATGATCCTGATTGCGATCCTGAGTCTGAATCACGCTGACATGAGGTGTTAAGGGATCAGGTTGATTGATTTGAGTCATCACCGCCAACCAGGACTTATGACAAAACAGCAGATCTGCTGGAGTATCGGTCATTTGGGCATAGCTACTGCCATCTAAACTAATGCGATCAAGCAGCTCTAGGTTTGGTAGTCCCAAACCATACAGCAGAGACTGCTGTTGGCTATCCAGCAACCAGAGTTTATTCTCTCCCAGGGCAACGGTTGTGGGATAACGCCAACCACCTGTCAAAGATTCAACTTGTTCTTGAGCCAGATTCCAGCGCCAAAGCCTTTTGTCATCAGGGCTGCAGACCCAGGCAGTCTGGCTACGGCTATCAAGGGCAACAGATAAAACTTTGGGGCCAGCCAGTTCTTTAAAATGATGACGAGCAATTTCATGTCCCTTATGAATATCAATCACCAGAACTTGGCCTTCACTGCGATTGGCAACTGCCAGCAATTGCTGATCATCTGAAACAAACAGATCATAAGGGCCCTGGGCAGGTCGGCGAGCATAATAACCGGGATAGATTAACTGACGGGATAAGATCAACAACTGCTGCATCGCATCATCAGAGCGCATGATATAAGTCCGTCCGTTGTCGCCGAGCATCAAGCCATAGTTCAGACCTGGCTGCCAAGGAACAAGTGTACGCATTGTTCCACTTTGCGGCTGAAGCAAACAGATTCCATGTCCCCAGGCTTGTAAAACAGGTTGCTCGGAGTACTTTTCAGCTGGCAGCTCCAGACTGATTTGACGGCCATCAGCATAGCTGATGATCAACTCACAATTGACCAGATCCACTTCACAGCGTGTGCCTTGATAAGGTTGGAGACTCTGAAGTGAGGGGGACATTAAAGACATGTAGCAACTCCATTCAGGAATAAATTAATCAGAGAGCTTAGGGCATTGAGACAAGTTGTTTTTCAAACAATGATAAAGATAGAGCAAATAAACTTCAGTAAAAACGGGCAACAGCCCTGACATTATCACTCGTATAAACCTTAAAAGCAAAGCGCGCTAAATGATCTATCCGCGTTTAGCTCTCTAAAGCTGCAAACATAAATAAACAAGACAAAACCCCCGCGGAGGCGGGGGCAGCGTTTTTATGGAAGAGAAAATAAAATCTTAAATCGGGGATCCGGACTCGCTTAGTACCAGCGAACCTGGGGAGGAGTGGTGGATGCGCGGTCAACCATCTGAGAAACGGTTGAGAAAGAAGGCATCCAGTAGCCGTACTGCAGAGCGTTGGCAGACATCGCAGCGTAGAAGACGCCTTTGTCGATAGGATTGCGATAACGAGAGAGCATGGCAACATCACCAGCGCCGCTGACCTGCATCAGGCGAGCAGTAGAGAGGTCTGCACCAGTGCGCATCAGGTCAGCCTGACCAGCCCAAGCGCCGATCTGGTAGTCGACGTGCTGACGATCTTGCTTGTTCAGGAACAGGCCACCAGCCAGCAGAGAGATCATTTTACGTTTGAAAGGAGTGTCAGCAGCTTTCAGGAAAGACTCAGAGTCATTGATGCCGACCCAGCTGAGACGATTGGCAATTTTGAAGTCCAGGGGATGAGGAGGACGCATCGTGTCGTTGACCAGGTTGTACATGGGAACCTTGGTCGGAGTGGCAGGGATGCTGTTGGCCTGATAGGTGTCAGTACCACCCATGGCGGTGTACATAGCGGTATTGACTTGATTGCCAGCTTTTTCGATGGGGGCCAGGGTTTTCTGGATCCAGTTAGCTGCGGAGTTGGTACCGGTCACCTGCATAGTCATCTCTTCATTCCTCCCTAAACAACGCTTTTCATAAATTGATTATCGCAGTCTGGACAAAGATCTTTCTTTAGTTCTGGTTAAGGTCTAGGTAAACTGCAGTAAAGAGAAAAAAGATGCTTTGAAACCCTCACAGCTACTTACTTTCTCTCACCATATAGAAAAAACCGGCTCCAGGGGGAGCCGGCGTACGCACAGGGTAAATGGGCTTTGGGAAGCAAAGCAAGAACTGGTTAAGGCCCCCCTGTAGACAGGATTTTGGCATGAATAAGATCAGTAAAAGGCATGCCAAACATCAAAGTAAAGGAGCGATAAACCTGAAGTTGATAGGTCATCATGACTCCTCCTTTGT
>CAJYHH010000295.1 GCA_913773825.1 Candidatus Sericytochromatia bacterium
TAATCGCTTGTAGCAAGTGGCTGGTAGCTGGTGACTTTGAGTCCAAGCAACGAGCTACCAGCCACTTGTTTATTCTGGCTTAAACCACTCACCGAGTTTGGCCAGATCCACATTTCCGCCAGACACAATTAAGCCAACAGATTTACCTGCAAACCGTTCTGGATATTCCAGTATCGCGGCCAAAGGCACAGCCCCTGAAGGCTCCACCACCATTTTTAAACGTTCAAAAATCAGCTTTAACGCTTTAAGAATATTCTCTTCGCTAACCGTCAGAATCTGCTCAACATGTTTCTGAATGAGCGGAAAAGTCCAGTCACCCAGTGAAGTTAAAAGTCCGTCAGCAATCGTTTGTGGGTCTGTTGAGGGCTGAATACTCCCGCTTTGCAGCGAGCGAAAAGCATCATCTGCACCTTGGGGCTCTGCCGCAAAAATGGGAATCTGGGGCGCAAAATAATGCATCGCCAGCGCTGTGCCGCTTAATAACCCCCCACCCCCAACCGGTGCCATCACAATCTCTAGCCCTGGCTGCTGTTCAATCAGCTCAAGCGATGCAGTAGCTTGCCCGGCAATAATTCGCGGATCGTTATAGGGATGAATAAAAGCAGCCCCGGTACGAGCCTGAACTTCAGCAGCTGTACTTTCACGGGCTTTAAGCGTGGGTTCACAAAGCACAATTTCAGCTCCATAACCTGCCACAGCCTCGCGTTTAACACGCGGCGCGTTTTTAGGCATCACAATCCAGGCTGGCACGCCGTATTGGCGCGCAGCTAGAGCCAGAGCCTGCGCATGATTACCGGAAGAATGAGTCAGCACACCTCGAGCCCGTTCTTCAGGATCTAAGACAGCCAGCGCATGCATCGCCCCTCTAAATTTAAACGCCCCCACTTTTTGAAAGTTCTCAGCTTTAAAATAGACCTGAGCTCCAACGAGCTGATTAAGGCTCTGACTACTCAGCACAGGCGTGAGTTTTACCTGGCCTTTCAGATGCTCACGGGCTGTGGCTAAACCTTCACGGGTAAGATAAGGTGACGACAGCATACTCACTCCTTTAAACTGCACATAGCCTGTTTGTGATGATCACTAACAGAAATTTTGAGCTTTCAGTGTAGCAAAGGAAACCCCATGAATTTACCGGTTCGACCCGAACGTCGCGTGCTGGTTCTCGGAGACTCACACACAGTGGGCTATTATGGCAAATGCCTGGATCAGGCTTGTCGTGACGCAGGCGCTCAGGTGCGGACTTATGCCAGCTGCAGCTCTCATCCAATCTGGTGGTTTGACGGAACCCGCACCCACTGCGGCTATTTTTCCCGCGATCAGCAGGGCAAAATTTTACGCGTTCCCTTTGGCACCCTCAAGCGCACCCCGAAACTGCCTGAACTCTGGCGCCAGTATC
>CAJYHH010000296.1 GCA_913773825.1 Candidatus Sericytochromatia bacterium
CGCTGCTGCAAGCTTTGCAGACTGCGCATGTCCATGCTCATTTTGGCCTGGGCGTCTTTAAGCTGAAGCCTTGACGTCGACTGACCGTCAGCTGTGGCCGTACTGGTGAAATTACCTGTGCCAGACAGACTTAAGTCCAGATTTTCGGCTTGTTCAGCGGGTGCCTGACTGGCATCTACAGCACTGGTTATGTCACTGCTGCCGCTGACATTGGTTCCGTTAAAGTCCAGGCTGAGCTGGCCGTTTTCAAGCTGCAGACGAGCCTGACGCAAATCAATTTCAACTTCACCTTTGGCTGGTATACCTGCGTTAATGCCAAGTTTAATTAATTGCTCACCGGTCATTGTCATGCTGCGGGGTTCCAGCACCATCCGGCCGTTTTCATCCCTTAAAGAGGCTTCAATCCCCATCGAGCGCAGCCCCTGCTCAACCTGGCTGCGGGTATCAGTAAAAAAGCTTGCGCCCCAATTTGCCCAGCCACCAATACTGTTGGGATCAAGAGTTAAACGGCCCTGAGCGTCGGACTGAAAACCTAGATCTTGCAGGGATTTAAAATCAAATTTCATGCCGGCAATATCTGTCACACCGCTGAGCTGCATCCTGCCGTTAAGTGAACCGGTTAAGTCATTGCGAGCTTCAGTCGCTAAGCCATTGCGGTCAGTTAATTGAAAATTGAGTTCCCCAGAACCCGTTAAGCGCAGACGTTCGCTAGGCTGCGGAAACACCAGTTCAACCGGGCGACTGCTGCCCAGTGACATTAAGGCCAGCGCTTTGGGATCCACCTGGCTTTGCATGCGTTCGCGCAGATAGTCATGAAAATTCGCTTCGGGATTAAGTTTCTGGAATTCGGTCTCGAGCTGTTTGTACTCGTTTTTGTCGAGGCTGCGATCGCCAACGGAGCGGCTGTAAATGGCCTCAAATTGAGCAGATGTCCGAACACCAATAGTCATTAGGCGCGCTTTCTGGGAACGTGATCTTGTGACAAGAATGTATAGATTATATACCCAATTGGAAAAAATCTTACCCGCGGCCATGAAAATTTTCTCAAGCCAGACCTATGTGCTCAGTAAAGGTTTAATTACGGCTGAATGTTATAATGAGGCCGAATCCCGTGGAATTTACTTTATAATTTAAATGAAACAAGCGAGTGTAGCGATGAAAATTGTGAGTCGTCTGGTTTTGACTGCGATAAGCACCGTGTTTTTAGGGACAGGAGCGGCGCAGGCTTTTCAAGTAAGTATCTCAGGTGCTGTCTCTGGCGCTCAGCAGTGGACCTGTGAATGGACGGGTACTTATGGCAATCAAGATTCAGAAGGCGAAGAAGCCTTTGCCATGGCAGGCTTTATGTTTGCCGCTGACGGCGGCTGGGTAATCCGTGCCAATGCCACTGAAAAAGCCGGAGACTCAAAAGTGCGCGCGGGCTGCGGAGAAGGCGACTGCTGGTTTGAACAAAAATTTGGCGATGACTCAGTAAGCTATTTCAGCATGAAGAGTACTGACAAGTTGACAGACGGCGGTAAAAGCGTCACTTATGATGGCAGCTGGGGCAGTGAAGAAGATCCTGAGACCCATGAAGGCTGGATTAAATTTAAAGGGGCTTGTAAGCCACTTCACCTCGCCAATCCTGACGATATCGAAGCGCTGATGAAAAAGCGTTTAGGTTGGGACGAAGAGACTTATTAGCAGAGGCCAGCGGGGCTGGCTGGTTGAGCTTGCGGGGCAATCGTTCAGGGCTGACCTGCACCAGCTGTCTGATCCGACCGGGTCAGCGGTTTTTTAGCTGAAGGATAAAGCTTTAACCAGACTTCAGAGCTCTCTTGATGGATTGCAGCTGTCTGTCAGGGCTGCCGTGTTACAATGGCATGAGCATTTTTTGTAAGGGGCCAGGGTATGTTTAATAACGGCGGCAAACATAAACGCCGGGGCATTCATTTTGAGATCATTCCCATGATCGACGTGATGATGATCCTCGTGTTGTTTTTGTCGGTTATGGCCTTTTTACCTCA
>CAJYHH010000297.1 GCA_913773825.1 Candidatus Sericytochromatia bacterium
CCTCATTTTGCCTTAGCTCAGATTCCCTGGCTGGAAGCCGGCGGTGTCTACGCGGTTGCCAATTTACGCGGCGGTGCAGAGTACGGCGAAGCCTGGCACCAGGCCGGGATGCGCGATAAAAAACAAAACGTCTTTGATGATTTTATTTCTGCTGGTGAATATCTCAAGCGTGAAGGCTGGAGCCATCCAGATAAACTGGCGATTATGGGGGGCAGCAATGGGGGATTACTGACAGCAGCTTGTATGACTCAGCGCCCTGAGCTTTTTGGGGCGGTGATTTCTCAAGTACCCGTTTTAGATATGCTGCGTTATCATCGCTTTAGCGTAGGTCGTTATTGGATTCCAGAATATGGCAGCGCCGAAAACTCAGCCCAGGAATTTAAAACCCTGCTGGCTTATTCACCCCTGCATAATGTCAAAGATGTAAGCTATCCTCCTTTACTGGTGATGAGCGCAGATCACGATGATCGAGTTGTACCGGCTCACGCCAAAAAATTTGTCGCGACCCTTCAGGCGCACGCCCAGCCCAGCAATCAAACCGATAAGCCTCTGTTGCTGCGTGTCGAAACTCGTGCTGGCCATGGTGCCGGTAAGCCAACTGCCAAAATTATTGACGAATATGCTGATCTTTATGCCTTTTTGTTTCGGGCCCTCAAAATTGAATAAACGAGACTAAAATCAGCACAATCCAGTCGCCAGGCCAGGTGTAGAGACAACACCTGGCCCTTCTGCTTGACAGTCTGGACGCCAAAGAATTAATTTAAATCTAGAACTTTTGATTTTGAAATAATAACAAAGATGGTTACATATTCGGCATGGCGCATTATCCTCAATATACTTCAGAAGAAAATCAGGCCCTTGATCTCTGGGTAAAGCTGGCGCGCACCTTTGCCGTGTTTAGCCGCTGCAGCCAGGAACATATTCGCAGCTGTGATTTGACCCCTTCTCAGTTTGCTGTTGTTGAATGCCTCGGGCATAAAGGCGAAATGACGCTAGGTGAGCTGAGCGGCAAAATGCTGATGAGCTGCGGCAATATGACCGTTGTGGTCGATAATCTTGAAAAAGAAGGCTTAGTGGAGCGCATCCGCTCTGAGT
Organism: Candidatus Sericytochromatia bacterium; assembly: GCA_913773825.1. Classification (GTDB taxonomy): domain Bacteria; phylum Cyanobacteriota; class Sericytochromatia; order UBA7694; family UBA7694; genus CAJYHH01. The sequence continues at coordinate 1,096 of CAJYHH010000297.1, forward strand.
CTGACCGAAGAGTGATCCGAGTTCGACTGACGGCGGCTGGGGTCGAGCTGTTTGCCAGAATTTTTCCAGATCACGCCAAACTTGTCGCCAAACTGGCAGGGGTATTGAGCTCAGACGAACAGCAACAACTTGCCACCTTACTTAAAAAGTTGGGATTAGGTCTGAGCGCAAACTAAGCGACTAAACCTTCTGCCAACGCTGGCTAAGCTGCTCTGCGGGCTCAGGTCGACCATACCAATAACCCTGCCCCTGATCACAGCCCATTTGTCGTAGGCGCTCAAGTTGGCCTTCGGTTTCAATCCCTTCTGCTAACACACTTAGGCCCAAATGATGGCCCATTTGAATAATAGCTTTGGGAATGGCTCCGCCAGATTCATGATCCAGACCTCGAACAAAGGCCTGATCTATTTTAATTGTGTCAAACGGCAAACGACTCAGCGTGGCCAATGAAGAATAACCGGTGCCAAAATCGTCCATCGCCAGCGTCAGGCCCAATGCTTTAAGTGCCCCGAGTTGACGCACCACTTCTTGGGCATCATGCATCACGACACTTTCTGTTAACTCCAGCACCAGCCCTGAATTGCCAAGTAAACCAGCCTGATTCAATCCATCTGAAACCCGACTGACAAAATCAGGCTGTTGAAACTGCAAATAAGAAACATTAACCGCCAACTTTAGCCGCATATGGCTTTGTTTGAGCCAATTGGCCAATTGCCGGCAAGCGGTTTCAAGCACCCATTGGCCGATCGGTAACATTAAACCACAGCTTTCAGCAACTGGAATAAACAGCGCGGGTGAAATCATGCCATGTTCAGGATGCCTGAGTCGGAGCAAAGCCTCCGCTCCAATTAGATCCAGACTGTTTAGATCAAACTGCGGCTGATAATGCAGTTCAAAACGACCTTCTTTAAGCGCGCGATGAAGTTCTTCTTCCCAATGTAAATCAAATCGAAGCGCATCAGCTAATGCTGCACTGCCCATTTCGATTCCGTTAGCCCCGCGCAGTTCTGCACGCAACAGAGCAAGCTCAGCCAGACGTAAAGGCTCACCTTCACTCGGACCTTGTAAAAGCCCAACATTTGCGGCCAAATGTAGCTCATGCTCTTTAAAATGAAGTGGGACAGCCAAGGCCGTCAGAATTTGACGCGCTATACTGTCCAAATCCAGAGCATCATTGGCTTCTTCCAGTAATAAATAAAACAAATGAGCTTCACGACTGCAAAAAGCTTTAAAATCATATGGATTTAATTGCTTAATTAAGCGTTCAACTAGTTTTGCCACAAGTTGCTCAGATTCTTGCCAGCCAAAGAGCCGATTAAGCCGTTCAAAACGATGAAGCCCAATTGTAAACAGCACATAAGGAGACTGACGCTGTTTAAGCTGATCTTGCAAATTGTCTGCATTACCGGCAAAACAACCTACGCGAGCAGGTTGCTGACGGTGCAGACGCCGGACCCGCTGTAAACGGGCCTCTACAGCGGCAAGCAGATCACGGGGTTTAAACGGTTTGGCAAGATAGTCATCTGCACCGCTAAGCATCCCCAGACGAATATCTTCAGCGGTTTTGGCTGCACCCGATACAAAAATAAAGGGGACACCTGCAAGCTCTGGATTGCGCTGCATTGCATCAAGCAAATCGTAACCACTGCCGTCAGTTAGCACAACATCACAAAGAATTAAATCCGGCGCCTGCGCATAAGCCTGGCGGATACCTTCAGCAACAGTTTCAGCTGTGCGAACAGTAAATCCAGCCAGGCTCAGAATATCAGCTATCAGTTGATTGAGCGCCGGTTCATCGTCAATGATCAGGATGTCTTCCATGAGCCCCTCGCTTAGGTATCTATTGTAGCGCTGAAGGGTACAAATGTTGACAAAGCTGATTAAAATTTTAGCCGTTAATGATGACTAAACAGCGCAGCAAAAAAGCTTGTCATATCTTTCCAGGAGCGTTTAGCCGCCTCTGGATTGTAAGCAGCCCCTGCTTTAGGGTCATTGCCAGCTTGGGGATCACTAAATGAATGGACAGCCCCACCATAGGCGTTTAGCTGCCAATTGACATTAGCGTTTCGCATTTCATCACTAAAGCCCTGAACTTGATCTGGTTTAACAAAAGGATCATCTGCCCCGTGTAAAACTAATACTTGACCTTTAATGTGTTTGGCATCTGCAGGATTAGGAGTATCGAGATTCCCGTGCAGACTAACCGTTCCTGCAATCGGAGCACCACTGCGAGCTAACTCAAGCGCCACACCGCCACCAAAGCAAAAGCCGATTGCGCCTACTTTGGTTTTATCCACAAGTTGATGAGCCAATAATTGGTCCAGACCAGCTTTAGCACGAGCGCGCATTAAGGGCCGGTTATTGCGATAAATTGTCGCTTGTTCACCCGCTGCTTTAGGATCAGCCGGTCGAATGCCTTTGCCATAGATATCCGGCGCAAATGCGACATACCCTAATCCAGCCAGTTTATTGGCCCAATCACGTTCATGTTCACCAATCCCCATCCAGGCATGATAAACCAACACAGCTGGCGTCTTAGCTGGTTTAGCAAGAGCGTCATCATAGGCCAAATAACCCTGCATCGTTTTTTGATCGTGGGTATATTCAACGGTCTGGCTCACAAGTTTAGCTTCAGCAGCTCCACTGGCCAAAAGACCCATTACCAGTGCAGCACTAACAAAAAATGCTTTCATCTCTATCACCTTAAAAAACAGAATTGAGAGAAAACAGTTTAAACTCAAAGTATCCAGAATGAAAATAGGCTGAGGATTAAGGGCTTATAAAAACGAACCCCCTCTGACAATTTTTATTTAAGCAATTGTCAGAGAGGGTTGTGACTCAATCAAGTTAAGAGAGTACACCTGCTGCACGCAGACGGCGTGTGACCTCATCTTTAAAAGACTGAAGCTGGTTGTAAATTCCATCACCCGGGCATGACTTTGTCGAAAAGTCACGGTGACCGAAAAACTCAGAAGTCTGAATCCCATACTCCGCTGTCAGCCAGGTCATCAGATCTAGCAAAGCTGCGCGGCTGGCAGGGGTAAAAGCATCTTGGCCAGGGTCAAAATCACCAAAAACACAGATCCCAATATAGTTCGTATTGGGCGTAGAGTGCGCCCCCACAACCGTTTCTGGACGTCCCTGGTAAATCACGCCTTCGGGGCCAATAATATAGTGGTAGCCAATATCTGACCATTTATTATCGACCATATGATAACGCTGGATGCCGCGTATACTTACATCTTTTTGATACTGAGCGGCTTTAGGCATCCAGGTATGATGAACCACAATTGCAGCAGGCGTGTGCGGCGTATATTCGCCTTTAGGCGGAGTGGCTTTCCAGCCAGCTCGTAAAATCATGGCGGGCTTCGGGATACTGTGAGCACGCTTTTGAGCTGGACGAGTAGCGCGATTGCGGCCAACCTGCAAACTTAAACCTTCTAAACGCGGCGCAGCTGTACCAGAGCTTAAAACAGCCTGAACCTGAACAAAAGCGGCCTGGCGAGGCAGCAACATGGTGCGCTCAGGCATAACAGGCAACCAACCAGACCAGCTTTGGCCATCTATGCTGGTGCGAATCTGAAGCTGGACATTGCCATTGCTATTCCAGGCAGGCATCATGGCATCAAAGGCATAAGGCGCTTTTAAAACAGCTGAAACAAAACGTCCCTGACTCTGACCGGCACTTAAAGTCAATTCACCTTGAGTACTTTGGCTGAGGTTCTCTTTGACGCTGGCCTGACGAAATTCAGTTGCACCAAGACGCAAGATATCCCCTTCACCATCAACATGAGCCAGCAAATCGGTGCGGGTAAGTTGGGACTGGGCCTGAAGTCCGGGTTGGCGCTGCTGAGGATTAAAAGCGGGGCTCTGGCAGGCGGTCAGGGCTAAGAGGGCTAAAACGGCGGGCCGAAGACGTTGCAACATAAACTTCTGGTCTCGCAATAATTTTTTCTTAATTATAGTATTATCAAGGCATAACTTACCTGCGTCAAGCAAAAAAACAGGCTCAATTAAACGCCAGAGCCTGCTTCCAGCAATTTAATCCTGCTTGGTGCCCTGATGAAGCAGGCTCCGAACTTCTCCCTGTAAGGCCAATAAGTCGGGAAACTCCTGATACTGAACGCTGCTTTCGATTTCGCGACTAACCTCAGCATACGCACTTTGCGCGTCTTCAGGGCGTTCGAGTTGGTGGTAGACTCGGGCCAAACGCAGCTTAGCGTGTAAAAAAGTTTCTCGATCGTTACTGTTTGCAGCTCGCTTATAGTGTTGTTCAGCTTTACGCAGATTATTCAGCTGAAACTCATACACTTCTCCAGCTTTGAGAAAATCATCACTTTGTTCATAACAATGCGCAAGCCGAGCCGGCAAATCGTGAAGCTTAAAAATCTCAATCGCCTGCTCCCGTTTGCCAGACTCCAACAATAACTGGCCCACTTTGACCCAGTCATCTGCTTTTTCATACCAACGCAGAGCTTCTCTGAGATTGCCGCCAAGTTCCATGCTTAAAGCCGCTTTACGCGCATAAACATTACCTTCCATCAGCACTTGAAGCTCATGTAATTTGGCATAGCGTTCCGCTGCGCGCAGATAATTCTTTTTTTTAAACGCGCTGTCTGCCAACCATCGAAATACAGGCGCACCCATTGGTGAATTTAAGGCAATATATCCAATAATCGCTGCCATAATAAAAGCTGGAAACAACATGAAAATCATTGAATAATTAATCAGCGTCGAATAATTACCAGGATTAACTTTACTTAAATCTGGAGAAGCGGAGGCTGCGGTCACTTGAGCGAATAAAAGGGTATTCCAGTTCATAGACAACAAACCAAATAAAGTCGCTGGCCTCGGCGCTCAATCCGATAGCGATCCTGTAGGGCATTTAAAAGATTCAGCGCTTGTTTTTCACTCAGCTCCAGCTCAAATTCAGCCTGCCCACCTGCTGAGCGCTTAAGCTTAGCTGATACTTCAAGCTCAGCTAAGTGATCTTGTAAAGTCTGTCGCTGCTCAGGCGTTTGATAAGTCAAAATCAAAGCCGTTAAGCCTTCTAAAACAGGTTCAACGCGGGTCTCTGCTGACGGTAAAGCTGAAGCTTCCGGATCAGGAACTATCTGGCGATAACAACTGCTTAGCAGCAAACATAAACTAATCAATAAAGCGCTATGAACAGACAAAGGTTGCATTCCCCAAATCAAAAGATTCAAGCGTCAGACCATGACTTTGACCTAAACGCTGCTCTAATTCATCAGCCAGATCACCTAATACGCCCGGGTAACGCACCAAAAAACTACCGGTGCCATCTGATTTAACTTCTTTAACTAAGCCCTGTAAACGACTCTGTAACTCCGCTTCATGCTCTGGTTTAAGATTACGAAAAATCAGGCGATACTGCTGACCTTTTACGAGATTTTGCTTCCAATGCAGAGTCAAATCTTCCAGCATTAAGGGCATCACACCTGCGACGGCTTCTTCGATAACGGCTTTGGTGCTTACATCCACATTCCCTTTAATAGATAAAGCCTCAGGCTGTCCTTTGGCATTTAAACGCTGATAGGTCTTTTCAATAAACGGAGCACCAGAGGAGGCTTCAAAGGCCTTAAGATGCACAGGCGTCTGAACATAGTGATAGTCACCACTTTGACCGACAACCTTCGGCTCAATCTGAATTTCAAGAATCAGATCGGCTTTGGCTTTTAGCGCTAAAACCTGACCCAAGCGACGATTATCACCCTGCCCTTGAATCAATAATTCATCGTCCTGGGCGAGCTGCTGCCAAATGTTGGCGTCAACCACCCTAAACTGATGAGCCAGCAAAAAATTATAAATACGTTCAACTGACCATTGAGCGTATTCACCGCTTTCACGCGGGTCATGGTAGTAAGCCACAATCGTAGGTGAATTTAGCTCTTGATTGAGCTGGCTGGCGCTTAAAATCACTCCCGCTTTCACTAATTGTTCGTGTAAACGGCCAACCTCAACTTTAAACACCACTTTATAAAAGCGCCCACCAGAAGCGGTTGTGCCTTTGCCGACAATTTTTAAACGCTGCAGATAGAGAGCCCGATCAGCTAAAAGCCGCTGGCGAATGGCTTGATACTTGCGCTGCTCTTCTTCGGTTTGCACCAGCGGTTTTATTGCGGACTCAATTGCTGCCTGCTCACAATTAACCAGCGCTTCTTCAGCCGTTAGACCTTCGGCACTCATTTCAATTTCGCGCTGGCCGTAGTTAACGTTCTGAACATCTGCTTGTGCAGGATTTAAAGCTGTTGGTGAGCCGAGTAGCGCTAACAAAACTGACAGACTTAAAGGGTGTTTAAATCTTTTCATTAGCTCCTCAGAATAAACAAAGCCCGACCGCCGCGTACAACCGCTTCGTCCCGGACAAATTTCATTCCCGAAGTCTGTGCCATTTCAATAATTTCGTCAAACAGATCAATGGGCTCAGCTGTGGCATAAACTGAAAATTCAGCCCGTGCACCCATGGCAGAATTCTGTTTAACATTGGTGACACCGCTGGCTTCACCTAAAATGCGTTTAAAGTCACGGCGTTGATTGCCATCTTTAAGGCCTTCAATCACCACAATAAATTCCTGTCCGTTAGTCAGAACATCCTGCCAGTGATGAGAAGCCTGACCTAGAATCGTATTCATTGATTGACTGACGGCTAAATCCACAGCGCGTTTTGCGTCTCCGCCGCTATAGCTGGCGTAGCCTGTCTCCGAGCCAAACAACTGGCCGGTATAAGCGTTATACATTTTAGACGCAATCGAGGTTTTACCCTGACCATAAGAGCCGTAGGTTGTCACGTAGATGTCTGCCAATAATTTATTAGCAATCAGTTGGGCAACTTGTTCAAAATTATTCATCTGCATCGCACCTGAAGCTTTGGCCACTTCAGCATCTTGTTTGCGCAAGGCTTCAATTTGACTGGCGTCTACCACTTTATACCCGCGCTGAATCAAAGCCCGGTTAAGCGCAGTTACAGCTTGAACGTTAACTTCGGTCTCAGTGCGATCGCGGCCCTTAAACCAGCCCACAACCGCAACGGTTGGGTGACCAACATTGCGAAACTCATGTCCGACCACATCCGCTACGTCTTCTGCTAGTGGTTTAGTTGAGACCACAATCTGATAAATCGCTTTAATAATGCCATCAGATTGTTTTTGTTCGCTAATCAGCTTAAAGCTTTT
>CAJYHH010000298.1 GCA_913773825.1 Candidatus Sericytochromatia bacterium
GAAAACACGGTTCAGGGTTCGATTATGCATCTGATCATTGAGGGTCTGCGCCGTGGTGATGAAGTGAAAGTGCTGATGGAACAGTGTCCCCCGACCAGCAAGCCCGTCAAGGCTCAAAATGTCCCTGCTGATCTGGAACCCAGTATTCAGACTTTTCTTGACAGTCTCGAAAGCTGGCAGACGCTTGATGCCAATTGGCGCCAGACAGCCCTTGATCGCCATACGTATTATTCAGCGATTAAAGTCTTGGCCGATAGCCGCTTGATTGAGTTGAAGTAGCTCGTAGCGAGTCACGAGTCGCTAAAACAGCTTGTTACAGCTTCTAAGAGATAGCCTGAGAATGTAAAACTCTCAGGCTATCGTTTTATTTTGGCTCAGCAGCCATTAGCTATCTAAATGATTCAGGGTTCTGGTTTCTGAGTGAATCCGTGAGTGCTGGATCTGTTGGTATAAGCGTGCGGGTAAGTTTATTCAGTTCAAAACCGTATTGGCCGCTGAGCTGCTGTAAACGCGGCCAGATCTGAAAGCGCAAACGGGTTTGAAAATCTGACATATTCAGGGGCGGTAGGCCATCCCAGAATAAATAACCTGGGCCAAGCGCTTCGCCACTAGCTGAGCTGCCAATTAGCTGTGTCAGGCGCTGATTCAGTTGCTCAAGCCAGATACCGGGATAAAAACTGTCTGAGCTGAGTCTGATGGGTGGAAGTAATTCATAATCGGGTGTCAGTGTGATGCTGGCAAAGCGCCTAAGCCAGAGTGGGTCAAGTTCTGGCAGGGATTTAAGCTGGCTGGTTGCAATAATCAGCACATTCTGAGAGAGCTGCAGCGTATCGCCGCTGCCTGGTAGCCAGATGCGCTGATTGCGTCGCCCTAACAACTGCAGGGTTTCACCAAACAGGGCGGCAGCATCTGTGCGGTGAATATCGTCAAGAATCAAACACCAGCTGAGTTGGGGACGCGCTGCGGCATCTCGGCAGAGCCGTTTAAATGCTCCGTCACGCAGCACCGCTGTGGCCTGACCTTGAATGATTTCATGTCGGTAGCCTTCAACAAAATGCTCGTGATAAAAACCTGGATGAAGCGGCAAACTGCGGATATAGCCACTAGAAGGATGTTCAAGTAGATCTTGATCAGGAGGGGAAAGCGCATCATAAGGCAGCTGAAAATTGGCCTGGGCGATTGCTTCCCTGGCTAAAGCTCCTGCTGTCCAGGATTTACCGCTGCCCGGAGAGCCTAAGAGCAGCAGTTGGCGTTGGCTTTGAAGCAATTGCTGGAGTTCAGAGAGAACGTTTTTCATAAAGTGGGATTTCGCGGCTGATGTTCTGAATGATCCGGTGAAGGCTCAAAGGTTTCAGGTGGAGCCGGGGGTTCTAGCCAACGGGGTATGGTTAAAACAAAGCGGGCACCAGCGCCTGGTTCAGAAACACAGCGAATCTGGCCGTTGAGTAAGTCCACCATGCGTTTGACAATTGATAAGCCTAAGCCCAGTGAATCTTCGCCAGAGGTTGGAGAAGCTGAAAGTCGGCCAGAGCGAGCAAAAATCAGCTCTTGATCTTCGCGGGTAAAGCCAGGGCCTTGATCTTCAATTTCGAGCACAACCTGATTTTCATCAGGTAAATAAGCACGAATCCAGATTTGACGCGAACGTGGTGAAAACTTGATCGCGTTGCTGAGCAGATTATCAAGAATTTGCTCTAACGCAGCGCGGTCACTGCGCATTTCAAATAAGCCGTCTGTGTCAGCATTGAGTTCTAGCTGTTTACTGGCTGCCCATTCCTGATGATGGCGCTGAACTTTTTTGACGATCTGAGACAATTCAAACAGCTCAGGATGATAACTGCGGCGGCCCATTTGAATCGCATCACGATTGAGAAAGTGATTGATAATGGCCTCCATGCGCTCTGTGGCTATCCGCATATTGTTCAGACGTCGATTGACGCGATGGTTATCGTCTTGAATCGTGTGATTTAAAAAGTCCAGGCCTGAACTCAGGACCGTTAAGGGAGTGCGTAAATCATGTGAGACAATCCGCAAAAGTTCACTTTTTTCATGATTGAGATGGGTCAAACGTTCGTTTTGCTCAAGAATCTGGTCGCGTGCCAGCTTGAGCTCAAGATGAGTACGGACCCGTGCGCGTAGCTCCATCGGTTCAACAGGTTTTGTAATATAGTCAACAGCGCCAAGCTGAAAGCCTTGTACAGTATGGTCGGTTGACGCATTGGCGGTTAAAAAGATCACCGGGATATCCCGAGTGCGAGGTTCAGCTTTAAGTTGCTGACAGACCGCAAAACCGTCCATTTCAGGCATCTGAATATCTAACAGAATTAAATCAAAGTTTTGCTGTTCGATTAATTGCAGGGCCACTGCGCCACTGAGGGCAAAGCTGAGTCGGTACTGATCTGACTTAAGCATAGAGGCCACAATCTGAATATTCTGGGCCACATCGTCGACAATCAGAAGATGAAAACGTTCACTCATGATTCTTGCTGCTGCTTCAGCTGTTGCAACAGCTGGGGGAATCCTTTCAGAATTTGGTTCATACGGGCGATATCAAAGGCTGAAACACTTTCCAACAGGCGATCTGCAAATTGCAGAACCTCTGGATAAGCATGGTCATTGCCCCAGCTACTTAAAAAATGCCCAAAATGGGTAATCTCGTCAAATGAATGACTAGAACTGGCAAGCTGCCAGGCAGACATCGCCTCACTATCAAGAATTTCAAGTGCCTGATAACTCGGGTTTTGTTGAGAACTCTGGCTCATAATTGCCTGGCGAGAATAAGTCTGAATGACTTGCCAGGTCTGCTGCAGAGCTGTTAAACCCAAGGGTGGGACCAGCCAGCCCTGAACCTGAAAGCGGCTCATCAGCTGATTATCTGGGCGAGTAGCTGAGACAATGGTCAGCGGGGTTTCGGGTAGCCAGTTGCGCAATTGTGTAAGGGTTTCGATGACGCTGCTCTCTAGCAAGGGCAACTGGAGCAAAATCCAGTCCGGGAGATTCTCGGACCAGTACGCTTGAGCGCTAATAAGCGTGTCAAACAGCTTATAAGGGCTGTTAAGGGCGAGTAAGGCCAGAGTGTGATCAAAGTCTGAGTCTCCTAGCAAAAGACTGCTTTGTAGCGGCAGCGTCTGCCCAGAGCGGCTGGGTTCAGCTGGTAAACTCAGACCCAATGCCACATCGGGTAAGCCAATAACAAATAAAGTACCTTGACCAGGCTGGCTTTGAACTTCAATCCGACCGCCCATGATCTCGGTGAGCCGACGGGTAATGGCCAGACCCAGGCCCGTGCCGCCAAAGCGTTTGGTGCGTTGACCATCTTGCTGTACAAAGGCTTCAAAGACGCGTTGAAGTGACGCTTCGGCAATTCCAACCCCTGTATCTTGAACTTCTAGTAAAAGATCAACAGTCTGATCTGAACGTCGGCGTGCTGATGCTGTTAACTTGATATAGCCAGTTTCCGTAAATTTAACTGCATTGCCGATTAAATTAAATAAAATTTGGCGAATTCTTACTTCATCCAAGCAGAGATATGCCGGCATATCTGTTGCGATTTCAAGATAAAAATTTAAACCTTTATCTCGCGTTTTGATCGTAAACATGCGTTCAATATCTTCTAATAACTGGCGGATATTCAGGGGTTCAGGCTGAAGCTCCATTTTACCTGCTTCGATTTTACTTAAGTCAAGTAAATCATTAATTAAAGTCAGCAGGCTTTTACCGCTGGATTTAATCGCCGCCACGTAATTTTGCAAAGCTGGATCTTCAAGCTCTGATTCCAGCAGTTCGGTATAGCCCAGCACAGAGTTAATCGGCGTCCGGATTTCGTGGGACATATTGGCCAGAAAATCGCTTTTAGCCTGGCTGGCCTCTTCAGCTTGATCTTTAGCCTGTTGAAGCTCACGCGTGCGCTCTGCAACTGATTCACTCACATCAACTAAGACGCCTGACCAGGCAATGCGATGCTCACGTTGCTCAGGCACCGCTCGGGCAAAGATCCAGCAGAGGCCTCGTTCTGGGTGATGGCTGCGAAAAGTGGTTTCCCAGATCGTTTGACGTTGAGCGGACTCCTGAATGCTGCCGAGCAGTTCAGGCAGATCTTCTTCAAACAGGCGACTGCGCAAACGCCCTGGATCGGTCATCAGCTCTTCTGGACTTAAAGCAAATAAATCCTGACAGCCGCGACTAATATATTGAAAAAGATGCTCACCTGTATCCAGCCCAAATTCATATTCAAACAAACAGCCAGGTACAGCATCTGCCAGCTTATGCAGACGCTCTCGGGCATCAAGTGCCTCGCGACGAGCCTGTTGAATATTTGTCACGTCCCCGGCTGTAAAGGCAATGGCCCAAATCCGGCCTTGTTCATCTTGTACAGGAGCCAAATGAAAATCCAGCCAGAATGAACGGCGATTGATGTCCTGAAACTCTTGAGTTTGATGAACGGTTTCACCCGTTAAAGCCTGCGCCAGACTTTGCAAATGAGGCTCAATTCCGGGTAGATTAAGCAAACGAATATCCACACCCTGTTTAAGCTCTACGCCAAAACGCTCTTGCATAAAACGAGCGGCGACACCGTTATAAGACAACAGATTAAAATTGGCGCCAATCAATAAATGGCCGTCCATCACCGTTTCATTCAGGGCACGGTATTTACGTTCACTGATCGCTAATTCTGCTTCAAGCTGTTTAGCACGAGTAATATCACGGTTGATGCACAGCACATAATGCCCAGGTAAAAGTCGAATGCGGCTGCTAATATAGCGTTCGCCGCCATCTGGCGCAAAATAAAGAAATAACTCTTCGAGCTCACGTTCTTTAAGCAGGCGGGCTTCCAGCTCACTAAAAGAAGTCTGAACCACATCAGCAGAAATAAGCTCTTGGATTGGCTGACCCAATTGCTGGTTATTCAGCTGATAATAGCGCAGGGCCTCTGGATTGGCATAAATTAATTTGCCACGGGCATCACTTAGCAACACCATGTCTGGTAAAAGCTTGAGCACTTCATCGCTTAGTAATTGATGCAGGGCAATCCAGACAACGGGTTCACCAGGCTGTAAACATAAAACTTCAGCATAGAGACCGGGCTGAAGTTCAAAGCAAGTAAAGGTCATCGCTGTAGCGGGCAGACGTTCAGGAACAGGTAAACGCTTATGGAGTGAATATAAAAGGGGTTCAGGGTTCGCTAACAGTGCTTCTAGAGCGGGATTAGGGTAATACTCGCCGCTGACAGCATTAAACATGAGCTGGGGTTGACGGGCCTGCTCAAAAAGCGCCGATGGCATCCAGCTTTGATGCGCAAGGCGTTTGAAGCCAGCAGATTGTGTCAGGCTCGAATGATTTAACATGAGGTCAATACAACATGATTAAGCAATTCATCTGCCCCTTAGCTTAGCATACGCGAATTTTATCAATTCCCCAAGCCTCAGTTTGCAACATTTCCGCTGTTTACAGAATAAGAGCCGGTGAGTTTATCACCGGCTCTTAAAAATATCTCTACTCTTGTTCAGGTTCAGATAGATTTTGCTGTCTGAAGCCTAGGGCGAGATGCGGAACAAATCCGGGCGGTTGAGCTGGTTGGCGTACAGTCTATTATTGACAAACACCGTGCCGACAACCGGCTGTTGACCTTCAAGAATCGGCACTAAACTGCTGCGTTGGCCACGCTCGTTAATGCGTTCAATGCCTGTGCCAAGACTCAGGTAGAGATTGCGATCCGCATCAACTGTAATCCGTCCGTTGCCATTGCCCATGTCGCGCGCAAAGTTGCTGTCGAGCAAGTCAACATCCCCTTGGGCATTTAACGTCAGCTTGTAAACTGAGATGCTCTGACCCACTGAGATATACATAAAGCGGCCTTCAGCGTCTAACTCAATATCGCGAATCGGCGTTGGCAGGCCTGAAACCAGGGTTTCGGGGCGGCCAAAGACCTGACCCGCAAAGTCAATTTTGACAATTCGGCCCTGGCTGGGGATGGCAACATAGAGTTTATTGTTGCTCTTGCTAAAGGCAATCGCGCCAGGTTCTGCACCCAGATCAGCTGACTCAGACACGCGTTGTGACATCACCAGTTCAGCACCCGCGCCTTGCAGGCGATAATGGCTGATTCTGAAGGTCGGGCGAATATCCGGCAGCTGACGGGCTTTGCCAGCCAGAGCTGAATCATAGTTGCTGACCAGCAGATTGCCGTTAGTATCAACGGCCAGATCGCGGAAGATTGAGTCATGGGTAATGCTGTCAGCAATATTGCGGCGGCCAACATTGCCATTTGCATCAAAGGTCATAATCTGAGACTCACCCGCCAGCTGACTGCTCATCAAGATATTCTGGCGGTTGCTGTCGTAGTGGAAAAACTCTGACAGGCCATTGCCGTTTAATCGAGCTGTGGTCAGCGCTTCAATTTTGGGGAAGAGGGTAAAGGCACGATCATCATTGCTGGGGATGCTGTTGACAGTCACCTGAACCTGAGATTGAGCGGGTAGCTGACCCAGCTTGGCCGCCAGACCTTCGGGCACGGCAACAACGATGCTGCGACGATCGCTCGACACCGAGCGGGCTGAACCCTGCACTTTATTGCCGGTTGCAGAGGTAAAGGCTACGGCGTTGCGAGCGGGATCGGGATCAAAACCAGCTCCTTGAACGGTGATGACGCGATCCGCAAAGGGAGCATCACGGCTAATCGTGGTTTCTTGCATCACGGAGGTGACAACGGGGCCTGGGCCGCCCACGACAATCTGTGACTCAGAGCGGTTATTGGCTTCGTCAACGGCCGTGATGTTCAGAACATCACCTGAATCAGCTGCCAGACGGGCTTCAAAGGCACCCAGTTCATTGGTCTGAACCCGCGTGACGTTGCCGAGTTTAGGACCGCTGATCAAGAGCGTGGCGCGGCCTTGATCTTCAATTGCGCCTGTTGACCCTGTAATGATC
>CAJYHH010000299.1 GCA_913773825.1 Candidatus Sericytochromatia bacterium
CTTTCCCTACACGACGCTCTTCCGATCTAAGCAAATTCGCTTTGCTTCGGTCCAATTTAGGCGAAGCCAACCTGAGCCAGGCCAATCTCAATCAGGCTGATTTAACAGAGTCCTTTCTGAATAAAGTGAATTTTGAAGCAGCTGATCTCAGTGATGCAAAGTTAACTGGTTCGGCTATGGGGGATGTTTCTTTTGTGCGAGCTAAGCTGGCGCGTACAGATTTGAGCAAACGCACCCTTAATAATCAGAATCTAAGCGAAGTAGATTTAAGCGGCGCAGATCTTTCAGACAGTTATCTTGAGCGGAGTCAGTTGCTCAAGGTTAATTTAAGCGGGGCCAAGCTAGATGGAACACGCTTGAATAACAGTGATCTGAGCGATGCAAATCTCAGCAACGCCAGTCTTAAGTCTGCTCAAGTAGCAGGGGCTAATCTGACACGTACCAATCTCAACCAAGCTAATCTTAGCCAGGTGTCTGGACTAGCCAGCGCAAAACTCAATGGTTCAAGTTTAATCGGAATTAATCTTAGTGAAGTGGACTTGAGCGGTCTGAATCTGGTTGGCCTCAATCTGACGGGGGCTAATCTGACACGAACCAAGCTGAATCGAGCTGTCTTAGATCGCGCTTTACTTGAAAGCAGCACGCTGATTGAGACTGACTTAAGCGATGCGAGTCTGGTCAGTGCCGATTTGCGCCGGGCCAATCTGATGAATGCGGTGTTAGTCAGAGCCAATCTGAGCAGCGCAAATCTCTCTGAAGCGCGTCTACCGGGTGCCAGAATTCAAAGCATTAATCTGAATCAGGCTTTACTTGCCCGAACTATTTGGATTGATAGTCGTACCTGTTTAGCTACTTCAGTTGGGGACTGCCGGAGTTAATTTGAAAATCAACATAAGCCCCTCAGCCACTAAGTGAGCTGAGGGGCTTATAAGTGTTTTAATTAAAACTAATTGCTTTAGCTCTAGGGCATCTGAGCGCTTTTAATCAGCTCACGTTCGGTGGCGGCAATTGCTTCTTCTAAAGTGGCTTCGCCTGCAATGACGTCTTCAAGTCCATCGGCCATGATCGGAATAAAAAAGCTGAAGATTTCGAGCACTTCGACCACTTGAGGAATGGTGATCGCGTTTTTAGTGTCAGCCAGCAGGCCATAGCGTACATAAAGCTCGTTTTCTTCGTTCAGATCCAGAGCACCAACAGGCAAAATCCGGTTATAAATCGACATCAGGCGATAAATGTCTAGATGACGAGTTTCGGGGCAGTTAAGACCCAGTGCCAGGGCAAACTGCAGAATAGCGGTTTCTCCTTCTTCGGGTTCTGGGCCGCCAGACTGTTCATAAGCAGCCGTAACCGCGTCACTGGCAAAGAATAACTGAGCGACAAAGCGAGCTGGATTTTCTTCTGTTGGCGGTGGATCATCCAGGGAAACCAGCAGCGCTTCGATTTGGTTTTCTTCAGTGACAGGTAGGATCAGGGTTGGCATTTCAAGCTGGTCGAGGACACCGGCCATGCGAGTAAAATAGGTTTCAGTCGGGTTAGCTTCAGTCATGTTTATACCTTTGTTTGGGTTTGTTTAGCTCAGGTGTGATGATTAGTTAGACGGTGAAAGCGATAAGCCATTGCGGTTGATCAGCTCCAGCGCATCAGCTGAATCCATGGTTAGCAGTCGTTCAGCGGGTGAGATTTTTAGCACGGTTTCAAGAATATACTTGGCTTCTGAATTGCCCTGGCGTAATCCATTGAGCATGTTCTCCATTGCGGCTTTGGGTGATTTACTCAATAGCGCCAAGCTGACATGCGCTACGTCATCATCCGCGTTTTGCAGGGACTTTTGTAATGAGCTCAGCCTTTCTTTGCTTTTCGAGATTTTGCTCTGGAGACCTGTAATCTCGTCTTGATCGGGCTCTGGCTTGTTTTTGGCAACTTGGAGCTCATTCCGTTGCTCTGACAAGGTGTTTTCAAAATGGCTGATTTCAGATTTAATTTTAGTCTGATTCTCAATTGCTGCGTACTGGACTTGCTGAAGGTTCTGAACGCGCATTTCACGACGTTTTTCTTTGACTTTGCTATAGACCAGACAGCCAATGCCAACGGCCGCAACACCGAGTACGGCCCAACCCACCGGGGTTGTTGCCAAACCGGCTAATGCCAGTCCTGCCATGACGCCGAGAGTGACAGCTGCTGCATTTTTAAGGATTTTCAGACACTTTAATTTTAAGCCCTGGCGAGTCATGACTTGTTTAGCAATGGCCTGGGATTCTTTGCTGACGCCTTGGGCATTCATCTGCTTAAGACCTTCAAACTTAGCCTGACTGGTTTCAATCAGGGCTTTGAGTTTGGCGGCTTTTTTAGGATGTTTTGTTTGATCCAGAGCGGCAAGCTCACGCTGAGCTGAGCCCAGCGTATTGCTGACTTTGGTCATGACCTGTACACGTTCGGGATGGGTCATCAGTAAAGCTTTGGCTTCTTCTTTACGTGACATCCCAGCAGCCAGTTTTTTACAGTTTTTGTAGCCATCGTAGAGCTCTGCCCCAGCTGTGACAATCCCTGTCACGCCAGCTACGGTACTTAGAACATCACTGCCATAAACCATGCCTTCCTTGACGCTGCTGATAGCTGTGTTTTTAACAACCTCTACAAGGTTGCCACCTTCGACAACAGCATTGTGAAACTTCATACCGATCTGGAGGCCGGTTGTAGCGATGGCAGGCAAAAACTGACGCAGTTTATCAGCTTTGGGTGAATTGCCAAAGCTCAGATCTTCAGATGCCTTTTGCATAAAGCTAGCTTCTTGATCCAGATCTTTGGCCTGGGTTTCAAGACTATTAGCGATGCGCATCAGGCCATTTGCTCGGTCGAGCATCGGTTTAGTCGGGGTACCAAAGGCTAATTTTGAAGCTTCGTTTTTGAGTTTTGAAGCCTCCTGACGTTTTTCCTGAGCCTGACCCTGAAGAGTCTGAGCGGCAGCGGCATAACGCGAGGAGCGTACGCTGAGACGGGTGGACGGTTCCAGCACCTTAGACATGCCAAGACGTTGAGCCAGGGTGTTGGAAGGCTGTAATACATTTCTCAGGGCGTTTTGGCGGGTCAGTGGGGTTGGAGTTGACTGGGATGTTGTTTGTTGAGGCATTTGCTGTTGAACGTGGATCGGAGTCTGTTGGGTCGAGCTCTGCATAAGACTGCTACGACGTTGTTCCGATGTAGGTTGCGAGAGCTGAGGGCTACTGCTTGGGTTGAGACTGGAAGCTGAGATGCCCTGAACCTGTGAGTCTTCACTGTCTGACTGAGATTCAGATGAGGATTGTTGCTGGCGTTGCTGCTGGCCCTGTTGTTGTTGTTGTTGTTGTTGTTGTTGGCCCTGATTCTGGCCTTGTTGCTGCTGCTGTTGCTGGCCGCCCTGCTGGCGCTGGCCATCACGCTCCTGCTCGCGCTCCCGAGGCTGTTCTTCATGTTTGGGCTGTTCGCGCTCTTCTTTGACCTGTTCCTGTTTTTGTGGATCCTGGGGTTGTTCGGTCCGTTCCCGAGATTCACTGCGTTCAGTTTTTTCACTTTTATCGGAAGAACTACTTTCACGGGTCTCGTGATTTTCTTCAGTGGACTGGTGTTTACTCAGAGTTTTGAGCTGTAAGGGTCGGTTAACAATTGAATTCTGGCGCAGGGCAGTGGGCTTAGCTTTGAGCGTTGAGATGATCGATGTGCGGTTTGTAACGGTTGGCTTTGAAACAGTTTTAGGCTGTTGGCTTTCTTGGGTCTGGGGTGGTGACTGTGGGGGGGCCGCCTGCTGAACACGGGTTTGAGGCGTTACAGAACTTATCGGTCTCGGACTTTGCGGTGGAAGATTAACTGAGCCCATCATATTTCTCCTTAGTACTGGTCGAGCAGATCCTGCATATTGTTGACCTGAGTTGCGAGTTGTTCATAGGACTGAACCAGTCCGCTGACATCATGGCCTTCCTGTTCAAGTGCATCAAGTTGATCAGCAAGTGCATCACAGTCTTCGAGCAGATGTTCAAAACGTTTCTGACTAAAATCATCTGGTAACTGAGTCCCCCGGCTGATCCGAATCAGTTCTTTGCGAATCCAGATATTATGGTCATTGAGAATTTGCTGCAGCTCAACTTGTTGCCAGGATTTGGACAGACTCAGGCGACAGCGCTCAAGAAAAAGGTTAAAAGGGCGTAGCCGCGCTCTAAGTTCATCACAGTCGATTTCTTTCTCGACAAACTGAAGATCTGCTAGCAGCTGATCCTGTTTCTGGAGAAGACCCGCATATTTGCGCTCCATTTTTTCGATGGCAAAGCGCTCAGTGCGAACTCCAAAATCTTTGGGAGAAAAACTCGATACTTCCTGCACAAGTCGATTAATCTGAGCTTCGGTCTGATCATAGAGCTCGTCATAATCCGGCTCTGTATCATCTGGCTCAGTGATATTTTGAGAGATTGATGACTCGTCAGGACGGGCTTGTGGCCGGTTTTGAGACATCTGGTCAAGCAGCGTGCGTGCGTCTTCGTTTTGTGGGTCAAAAATCAGGGCTTCCTGTAGATAAGCAATTGATTCCTGATACTCGCCAACCAGCCAGTACATATACCCCACGCCGACATAAGGGTCAGGATTGCTGCGTTGATATCTGATGGCTTCGAGCAAAAGCTCACAGGCTTCAACAAGCCTTTCGCGATTGGCAAAATCTTCTTCTTGGGCTGTCAATAAAGCCGAAAAGCCCCGACTGATCAAGTCAGCTGAGACGTCATGGCGTTGGCGGGCCACTGAGGCGGTTTTCTTTTGTAGCTTGGCAAGAGTCGAAAGATCCATGACGGGAGCGCCTCACGGAATAATGTTAATCGTTATAACATTATACTAATAAGATAATGTTTTAAGTAAAGCGCGGATCTGGCTTCTCAAGCTTTAGGGGATAAAGTTTCTGACAAGATTTTCTTGCAGGGTGCTTTCAATTGCTCGTGGCGAACGGATTGATCGCACTTCTGCCAGAGCATAATCAGGGGGCAGTCCTTTACGTCGCAGCCAGCATGCCGCAACCAACCCAGAACGCCCTAAGCCGCCAATGCAGTGCAGCAAAACATGACCCTTTTGCTCAATTGCAGATTCAATCCAGTCTAAAAGCTGATTCATTTCTTCAGGTGGTACACCACCTTGATCAAGAATCGGCAAGTGCATGACGTTGAGATTGTTTTCCTGATAAGCTTCAATCAGCTCAGGCACGCCATAATCTTCGAGTTCCTGACGGGTTGCCAGGCAAAGCACATGCGTCACGCCTTCTGCTTTAAGGGTGCCTAAATCACGGCGCAGGGAACGGGACTTATCTTTACGGCCCGGCAAAATAGTCAGGCCAATACGGCCTGGGCTTGTGCGCAGGCGCGGCAGCCAGCCGATCCAGAGATCACCGCTTTGCTCAAGCAGGCGGGTTTCGATTTCATGAGCGTAGAGTGAAGCACTATACAAGGCCCAGAGCCGTTGGCGCTCGCTGGCTTCAGCAAAGCTGATGGTATGACTGGCATAACGCAGTTGACCAATTAAAAGCTGGAGAGGGTTGCGATCGCTATGAATTAACTCAGGGTAATAGCTACGCAGTTCGCGAATTAACACATAGCTGCGTTTAAGCGCTTCATGATGAAAGCCCATTTCTTCAGGTGCTGGCAATGGCGCACGCAGATCTTCTACATTACTCAGAAAACGCGAAAGCTCCATAGCTTCAGCCAAGGCTTCATCGCTGTCAATTGGCGTCATTAAATACAGTAAATCATTTTCGAGTTTGATTAAATCGCGCAGGACATGGCCGCGGTGAGTATGATAAAAATCAATCAGCCAGACGTTTTCATGTTCATCTACCAGAATATTGGCACCGTTGAGATCGCCGTGAACATAGGCCATGTAACAGCCGGTAATATCTGTGCGACCTTTCAGGCGGTTAAGGCTCTGCTCATAAAAATGACAGAGATTGGGGGCACTCTGACCCGCAATACTCACTGTGTCGCCATCAGCTGGAGCTTGCAGCAGTTTTTCAATCTGGCGCCGGATCTCAGGGGCAAGCTGAGAAGAAAATTCATAATAGGCCAGCAGGTCAAGTTTTTCGTAACGGGCAGCAGCATAAAGCCGACCAAGTTGCTCAACAAAGACCGTATAAAGCATCCGTTGGGCTTTATCAAGCTCAAGTCCTGTTGCTAACAGAGACTGTAAAGTACGCGAAAGCTGGTTTGTCATTGAGGCATAACGATATTTCAGCGCTGAGCGCTCACCGAGCTCAATAAAGTCCACAATTCGCGGTGCATTATTGCCGAGTACAGCTTCGATCTGTTCAAAAGCCATTCGCTCTTTGCCAATTAGATGATGCCAGCCGAGTTTAACCACATGCGAAACTTGTTTATGGCCGTGTAAATCACTTGAGCGCGTGGCAAAAACTTCATTGCCGGAGTAGCCGCCGCTTAAACGCTGGAGTCTGACAACGCGAGCATCGCGGAAGAGATAACGCACCAGTTTATTGTCAGTTTCGCTTAAAGCTGGCATTGAATCTAAAACCACTAAGGGATGGCGTGAGTTGTGCCAGCCTGTGAGCGGCAGCTGTTCTGACTGGCCACCCAAAAAGCGCACAAAGCCAGCAACTGAGCTAAAGACTTTGACACCCAGCAGTTTTTCAAGATGTTCAAGGGCAATAAAGTGCTGAGAACGTGCTGCGCCTGCTGTTAAGGCCGAACAGACACCCAGTTCAAAACTGGGGTAACGGGTGCTGAGCTCATAGGCTAAATAAGTAATTTTGGCTTCGGTCCAGACACCAACTAAGCCGACGCGCAGTTTTTTACCAGCAAACGGCTCAAGTTTTTCGACTAAATCAGTGTTGTGAAAGTCGTTAAGCGTCAGGGTATTGACGATGTCGACTTGTTTGTTGTGATCCTCGGGAATATGGAAGGCAAATTCAGCACCTTCAGAACCCGCTTCGCAGTGCAAGCCAAAATGCAGCAGATGATCCATTTGATCAAGATCTGAAGCGCTGTGCCAGTCGCGAATATGAATCAGATGTAGGTCTTCATCAGCTTGGGCATAGGCCCATTGCATCATCCGGGCGATCGGGCCTTCTGTGGGTTTGTCTCCCATCAGGCGGCGGGCTTCTTCATGGCCGATATGCAGCAGATTTGGCAGGCGCTCGTGGCGCGAAACCGGTTTGACGAAGTCATTTTGCAGACATTGGGTCAACAACAGGGCCTGGGTCATGGGCTCTTACACACTTTGCTTAGGCTGGAGGTAACAACAATCTGGGCTTAATTGTACAGCAAGCGAGAATAAGTAGTGATGCGAAGCAAAGCTTTGGGTTCTGAGTAGAGGACAAAAGTCTTGTTTATCTATTCTTTTTGTCTTTAAACCCATAACCCATAACCCACCACCCAAAACGGCCAGCTACGCTGGCCTAGACGTGTTCGTCTTCGCGGTAAGCTTCAGCTTCGAAGTTGTCAGGTTTATCGAAGGTTTCTTCCAGAACCTGAAGTGTCTTGATGCGGTCTACGCGAAACAGGCGGATATCTTCGCGCCAGCGGCAATAAGCCATTAGAACGTAGTAATTGTAGCGCTTTTCAAGAAAGTAAGGTTCAATGTCGCGAGTGTTGACTTCTTCGCGATCCATTGAGTAATACTCGATATGAATAACCTGATTGTTATCCAGAGCGTCTTTAATTTTGGGCATGGTCTCATCAGTGCTGTACATCGGGAAGCTGTAATCAGCCATGCTGAGAT
>CAJYHH010000300.1 GCA_913773825.1 Candidatus Sericytochromatia bacterium
AGGCAATATTACGGTTCATCCAGACGCCAGAGGTCAGGGACTCAGTTCGCGGCTTACGGCTGCGCTCTGCCGCCAACTTTTGACCACAACATCCGTGATTGGTTTAAATGTTCATACAGCAAATACCCCAGCGCTGCGAAGTTATCGTCGGCTGGGGTTTGAAGTCTGTGCTGATTATCGGGAATGGATGGCGGAAACTATTCGCCCTTAGTTTTGGCGAGGTTCATCAGCCATGTGGCGCCGAGCACCATGCTCAACAGAACCAGGGTGATGACGGTTCCGACCACGATGACGCTATCAGGGGTTCCCATTGTGTTTCTCCATTAGAGTGATGCATTACTTGTTCAGTTTACCAAAGGTTGGGCGGCACTGGGCAAGGATTGCTGCGGATCTGAGTCTGAGGCAAATGTGTCTAAACCTCAGGGCACTTTTTCGGCCTTTGAAATATAGGCTTGCAGGCCTATAATACAAGCAAAAAATTCGGGAAGTACTTTATGCCTTCTAAACCGTCTTCAAAAAAAGCAGAGACTCAAAGCACACAGAGCGCTGAGCTTACTACGGGTATACCAGCTGACTGGCAGTGGTTTTTACAGGCTCTGGATCAAAAGCTGGACGATGTTCGTCGTCAGACAGCTGAAATGCTGGAGCGCCTACATGTTAATGAGCTTAAACAGCAGCAGTCAGAACAGGGCCTGCGTCAGGACCTGCACAGCTATCAGATCAGTTTAAAAGAGCTTGATCAGTCTTTGCAGTATCTTTCACATAAAACCCAGCTCCAGCTTAAAGATACTGAACAAACCGCTGAGCGCTTTCGCTATGAGACTGAGCACAAAGTCAGTGAGATTCATTTTGCGACGCGTGAAGAACTCAGTGGTCTGACACGACGGATTCAGAACATTGAAAAGCTACTGCTTTAAGAGTGCTGAAAATTGGGTTAAAAAATTATTTAAAAAAAATTCTCTGAATCATGGTGACGTTCGATATAGGCCTCGGTATAATGAAATACGTGAATGACACGCGGGAGTAGTTCAGTGGTAGAATATTTCCTTGCCAAGGAAAGGGTCGCGAGTTCGAATCTCGTCTCCCGCTCTACCGCATTCACACCAGCCTAACAAGCGCCACTGCGGGAGTAGTTCAGTGGTAGAATATTTCCTTGCCAAGGAAAGGGTCGCGAGTTCGAATCTCGTCTCCCGCTCTGGGCCCTGCCCCAAAGCAATCGTAACGGCGCTTGTTAAAACCTGAGATTTAAGAAAACCGTCACAAACTGTGGCGGTTTTCTGCTTTTGGGGTCGTTTGGCAGCTCTCACTTGATTACAAATAATTTTGGCAATTTGTCACATATCTCGAAATCGTCAAATTTCGGCCAGCTGCTTGCCTTTGCTCCCCCTATCTCCTATAATCTGATTCATGCCTGTGCACGACCAAAGAGGAGAACATGTTTAGCGAAATACTCAGCGCAGTAGCGTTGGTCATTCTGGTGTATCTTCTGTTCCAAGACGACTCAATTTTGATTAAGCTGATTAAACGTTCCCGATAACTGAGTTCTACGCTCAGACAGCTCATTGACAGAGAATGAACAGTCCAAGCATCTAACACGACACTCAATGAGCAGTTCAGGCCATTTTATGTTATGCCGAACTGACCGATCGTCAATCACTCCATCCACAAATGAACTAAATCAAGCTACACACCATAATCTATGAGCCACTCAGCTGGAAAACCATTGGCCTGAATAATGCGCTGATAGAGTTTGGCTGAGTCCCGCCAGTTGCGCTCAGCATCAAGTAATCCAAACTGATAGCCATAGCCATCAGCCCACTCATAGTTATCCATCAGGCTCCAGTGAAAATAGCCTTTAATGGCGATACCTGACTGGATCAGTTCCCAGACTTTTGCCAGGTGCTGTATCAAATAAGCCGAGCGCCTGTTGTCCTGGCTGTCGGCTAGGCCATTTTCAGTAATATAGATCGGCACATTTAGTTTGTGGGCATAAGGGGCTGTCATCTTTATGACGCGGCTAAGGCCTTCGCTATAGATTTCCCAACCCAGATCGGATTGCGGGCTGCCCGCGCGCGTTATGAGTTTGCCAGATGGAGCTACCAGATAGCGGGTGTAATAATTAATTCCTATAAAGTCAATTGCGCCTTTAAGCTCACGGGTTGGTGGGATCACCACAGGCTTTAATCCCGGTAGCTTAATCCTGAGCTGGCCGCTTGTTAAAGCTTCCCAGATAGCGGTGTTAAACAATTTATCTTGAAGACGGGTAATCAGCTGTGAAAGCGGGTGCCAGGGATATTGGGGATCCATTGCCGTCATATTTTTAACCAGCCCGATATGGGCCTGAGGTTGTTGAGATTTAATCAGATGATAGGCTTGAGCATGAGCCAGTAAAAGATTACGGGCGACTTCTAAAGCCAGCTGACGGCTATGCATAAACGGGGGCCAGCGACCGTCGTCATAAGCTTGAAAAGCATAGACTAAAGGCTCGTTTTGAGTAATCCAGTTAACGTTTAGATCTCCCAGACACTCGGTTACACGGCCAACAAAGTCCAGCCAGTCCTGGATATTGGCTGCTTTAAGCCAGCCTCCGCGGGCTGCAAACCAGGCAGGCTGAGTAAAGTGCAACAAAGCCACAAACGGTTCAATGCCACGCTCATGCAGGCTGTTTAAAACCTGACGATAATGTTTTACCGCTTCAGGGTTCCAGCGTCCAGGCTCTGGCTCAAAGCGGGCCCATTCTAATGAGAAGCGATGGGCGTTATGGCCCATCGCTCGGGCCTGTTCAAAATCTGAGGCATAACGATGGTAATGATCAACTGCTTGACCAGCATCCAGACCAGTCAGACTCCAGTCGTTTATAATCCCGCCTTCAACCTGATAAGCCGAAGTGGATGCCCCCCAATAAAAGTTTTTAGGAAAGCCCAGAAAATCGGGTCGTGGCCCAGACTCAGCTGATTCAGAGCGACAACCCGCAAAGATCATGCGTTAATGATCACTTTGGCCCCAATTGGTAGAGCTTCAAATAAACGTTCTACGTCTGCATTGTGCATTCTGACGCAGCCACCGGAAACCGCTTTGCCAATGCCTTGTGGCTCATCGGTACCGTGGATGCCTAACATAGCGCCACTCTGATAATGCCAGGAGTTAATCTGCATCCAGCGCGTCCCAAGTGGATTATGGGGATCTTTAGGCGCCCAATAACGTTTGCCCAGATGCAGGCTGCCGTTATAAGACGGATAAGGGACTTTGGTTAAAATTTTAAAGCTGCCATTGGGCGTATCTTTGGGTCCAAGGCCTGTTGAAACAGGAAACACAGCCAATAATTTTCCCTGATCAATGACTTCCAGACGTTGCGTCTTTTTGCTGATTTTAAGCACAACCTGGCGGCTAAGGGGTTTGAGTTTAAGCGAACCCGGTTGATAAGGCTTCGCAGTGGGAACCGGCGTCGGCAGGATCGTGGGCCGGGGTGTCGGAAGGGGAATCAGCATCGGTGTTGGGGTGGGTTGAGGGCTTGGTGTAGCAGTTGGTAAAGCTGTTGGCTCTGGAGTGCTTACGGGCTCTGGCTTAAGAGGCCACCATAAACGCAACTGACCAGATGTTTTGCTCAGCTCTGGACTTGGAGAATTTTCTGAATCAGCACTTGCACTCGGTTTTGGAGTGGGGTTTGAAGACGGATCTGGGGTAGGTTCAGGCGTCAGCTCGGGGCTGGGTTCAGAACTGGGTTCAGAACTGGGTTCACGAGTGGGCTCAGGTGTTGGTTCTAGTGTTGGTTCAACTGTGGGAACGGGTGTTGGTGTTGGTATCACTGGATAAAGGTTCTGATCTGGATACTGCAGGAATGCTAACAACGATTTTTGATGGCGATTCCAGGCTGCTTGGGGAGATTCTGTGCTCGTTTCAAGTGTGATTACGCGAATACCGCGCTCTTTGCCATAATACGTGCCAAATGAACCGGGTGTTGCATAGCCAATATCGCTGCTGGCGCTATAGCCGTTATAGCGCTTCATGCTGTCTGCCAGGGCTTGAGCAGGGCCATCAAAGTTATTAACGGCCAAAGGGGCATGAATACTGAGAATTTTGATTTTGTCGCTCGGCCCTGCTGTAACATAAGGTTTTAAAAGCTCAAAAATCATT
>CAJYHH010000301.1 GCA_913773825.1 Candidatus Sericytochromatia bacterium
GGTTCACTTTTCATCAGCCAGGTGCGCATGGTTAAAATTCCGAGCAATTATAGATAATTCGGTAAACGCAGCGCTCACTTCGGCAGACAATCTTACATTTCTGCTGAATCACGGCTTCACCGCAAACCGGGCAGGGCGCTTCTGCTATGGCAACAGCATAAACAGGAGCGTCCAGCAGAGAGCCCAAAGGAGTAATGCGACGTGGCTGCTTGTTTTCCATGACTTAAGTATATCTTATTCTGATGCGCCCTGCGGGCGCGATGGTAGGTGGTGGGTGATGAGTGGTGGGCTTAAAAACGGGATCATTACAGGTTTTGAGACCCTAGCTAAGCTCACAGCTTTTAACAGTCTTTTGTCTTTTGAATCTTAAGTGTCCTGTAAATGCGGTAATGGGTTTGTCCAGTGGGCGTTCTGAGTTCTGGGTTTAAGAAAAAAATCTAACTGCCTAAATGCCTTTGTCTTAAAACCCTTACAGAACTTTCAGTTCTGCATAAGTGCCTTGTACACATCGCCCTTCGGGCTCTGCTACAAGCACTTAACCCACCACTCATGACGGCGGCGCAGCCGCCTAAAGCACCCTATACGCCATGCTGCGGGCAATGTAATAAAGGGCAAAGATAACTGAGCTCATCATGGCCAGATCCAGCAGAATCTGAATTTGGGCGGGTAATTCACGTCGGGTCAGTTTAAGCCCTAAAGCTAATAGACCAGAGCCTGCTGTGGCAATGATCAGGCAGAGCAGGACTTTCCCGTACCAGCCCATCATCAGGCCTTTGGGCAGATTCGTTGCGCCATAGACCCAGCGATGTTCCAGCGGGTAATACCAGAACATTGGCATCGGGATCAGTTCGGTCAGAAAATAGCAGAAAGAATAAAGCAGGCAAAAGCTTACAGCAATGGCGTATTGACTTTGTTTAGACAGTTTAGGCTGGCTCTGCATCAGATACTCCGATAGCTCACCAGCAGTAAACCGCTGATGACGTTAAACCAGATAATCACCGCCAGACTAACTGATAAAAATACGTAGATGCCTAACATCTGGCGATCTGATTTGGGTTCAATCACGCGGCTGAGCAACAGAAAAGCCACAAACAGCGCCAAACCAATTCCGGCCCAGTGTTCTTTAACATCAAACAGATTGCTGGCCCAATGCAGCTCTTTATCGAAGTGCAGCGCCCTGACGTTGTAGCGATAATTGGGATAAGCCAGGGCACCGAGAATAAAGGTCAGTAAGTAAGAGACAAAACCCACTTTGACATAGAGCTTTTCAAGCTTGGTTTTGCGAAACTTCCCCCAGAGATAAGGCACTACAATCAGCACATTATGCGTCATGGACCCCAACAGCAACACCGCCAGCAGCGTATGCAAAATTAACAGTGGCTTGGCCCAGGCGTATAGAAAAATCTCAGTTCCTGACATATGGCCATTGTAGGGGGCTTGTGTGCTCATGACTAGAGTCATAAACAGCGCTTATCAGGTAAATATCAAGCTTACTTAAGAAGGCTTTACCTCATCCCAAAGCCAGGAGTATGCTGAAGACGACATCAAGCGCAAACAGCATCGGAGAAAACATCATGTCCAGCCAAACCAGCAGCAACCTCAACGACAGCGCCATTTCTCATCTTTCAATTGGCACCAATGACTACGATAATACCAAAGCCTTTTACGACAAGGTTTTACCCGTGCTGGGCATTCACGCCATTATGGAGCATCCTGGCGCTGTGGCCTATGGGCGTAAATTCCCTGAATTCTGGCTGCAAAAGCCGCACAACGGCGAGCCCGCTACCGTCGGCAACGGCTTTCATGTCGGCTTTTTTGCGGATAGCCCCGAACAAGTTGATGCCTTTCACAAAGCAGCAATTGAAGCTGGTGCGACTGACAATGGCGCACCTGGCCCCCGTGAACAATATGGCCCCGCTTATTACGGCTGTTTTGTGATTGATCCCGAAGGTCATAAAATTGAAGCCAATTTCTGGGACATGGACATTATTCAGAAGATGTATCTGTCTGAGCAGACAGGTGAGGCTTAAGAAGGTTAGAGTGGCCTTGGGCCACGGTTAAGTGGTGCTTTGCGCCGGTTCAGAGCCTGCTGCGGATTAGCAGGCTCTGAACTGGCACAACTCATTTTCCAAATAAGGCTCAGGAAAATAGTTTTTCTAAAACTAGGAGGTCGATTAATTGGATTTTGTTGATGAAATTAATCAGCATCGTTCCTGGTTTTTAACAGAACTCACGGAATTCAAAGAGAATGAGCTATTCTTCATTCTATCTGAAGGTATCACTGATTCAGAGCCCTATCGCAGCCAATCAGGGGATAGTATCTTTGACGGCGCTTTTGCAGTCGACATAACAGAAAAAAGTCGTCGCTTTAGGGTGAGCTTTTATGAATATGTTGCTTATCTGGTCGTCAATGAGTCTTACGATTCTGGAGACGAACATCCTCATGTCGGAGACCGCATCAGAATTTTTGAACAATCCCATTTTATCGAACATTTAAAAGCGGTTTCTTGGGCAGATAATCAATACCCTGGCCTTTTAAAACAATACACCTTTGTCTGCGAAAATCATATTATCAATGTTGTTTCGCATAAAGCCCCCATGATTAAGCTCTATGAGACAGGTCAAGAAAAAACGCTGCCAACACAACACACTTTAGAAAAGTGAATTTAGCCAAAGACACGTTTCTAAATGTCTTTTAACCCAAAACTCACCACCCACCACGACGGCAACGCTGTCTCTATCCCGACTTGAGCAAGTCGTACTTTTCTTTCATAAAGCGATCGAATGTTTCGGGTTTGATCGGCAGAGCATAAATGCCTTCACCTAGCGCGTTATAGACCAATTGCAGCACCAGGGTCTGTTTGGGGGGGACTAACGCGATATAACAGATTTGAGAACCCGTACATTTCCAGCGCAGATGAAACTGCGGATCCAGATGGCCTGGTAAACGGGGCGGCAGGCTGGCAGGCTGAGTCTGCAGCGGGATAAAGCGATGTTTGTCAATCAAGCGGCGTGAGACGCTGCGCAGTAGAGCTGGCGCGGGTTTTAATGCCAAAAGATCGAGATAGTTCAGATACTGACGCTCAGGAATTTCCTGTAAACTAAGGTATTCGGGTGGCTTCTGGCTCCCGCCCTCACCGGGCAGCTCCAGGAAAGAAAATCGTTCTTGTTCCATCCAGACATTGTACAACCTGTCGCGTCCCCGCGCGCAACCTGAGCGAACCAAGGAGAGAGATGATGTTACCAAAGGTTTTGGTCTGCGACCATATTCACGCCTCAGCCGTTGAAATTTTAATGCCCGTGGCTGAAGTGGTGGAGTCCCCGCCCCTGAGCGAAGCTGAGCTGATTGAAAAACTTCCTGCCTATGACGCTGTGCTGGTGCGCAGCCAGACAAAAATTACCGCTGCAGCTTTAGAAAACGCCGATAAGCTTAAAATTATTGCCCGTGCCGGTGTCGGCGTTGACAATATTGACCTAGCAGCCGCCACCCGCAAAGGGATTCTGGTGGTGAACTCAC
>CAJYHH010000302.1 GCA_913773825.1 Candidatus Sericytochromatia bacterium
TCACATTGAAGTACAGGTGTTTGGTGATACACATGGCAACTATGCTACCCGTCTGGACGACCCAGGTTAGGGATCTACCTGAAGCTCTGAAGATGATTCAGGATGTAGG
Organism: Candidatus Sericytochromatia bacterium; assembly: GCA_913773825.1. Taxonomy (GTDB): domain Bacteria; phylum Cyanobacteriota; class Sericytochromatia; order UBA7694; family UBA7694; genus CAJYHH01. The sequence goes on from CAJYHH010000302.1 coordinate 110, forward strand.
TTGGCTAACCGGCAAACAATCTGAAGCTGAAACTTTAGCGGTGAATATTCACTCTGGGTTCTTACAGCTGCAACGCCATGCTAAAGCTTTGCGCTGTGTCTATCTGATTTGGCGCGAACCTTGGATGACGGTTGGGGGAGATACGTTTATTCATGATTTGCTGACGCGTTGTGGCCTTAACAATCTTACGGGTATCGAAAATCGTTATCCGAGTCTTGATGATCAAAGCCTAAAAGATCTAGACCCAGATCTGATTTTACTCTCTTCTGAGCCTTATCCTTTTAAAGCCAAACATATTCCTGAAATTCAGAAATTATGTCCAAGGGCAAAAATTAAGCTGGTTGATGGAAGTTTTTTTTCCTGGTACGGGAGTCGCCTGAAACAAGCGATAGTGTATTTTCAGCAGCTTGAATTTTGATCTGGATTATGATTTTAGCGCGATTGAAGTTAAGAAAAGACTAACCTATGATCACCAAAATTTGTTTTGCTGTGCTACACTGATCGTCACTGTGAATTTTTCGATTGTATGGGATTTCAACTCATGAAAAAAGATATTCATCCTGATTATCGTCCCGTCGTGTTTAAAGACATTTCGACGGACTTTTCGATCCTGACCAAATCTACGGTCAAGACTAACGAAACGGTTACCTGGGAAGATGGCAACGAGTACCCCCTGATGAAGGTGGAAATCTCCAGCGCTTCTCATCCCTTCTTCACCGGCACTCAGAAGATCGTCGATACCGAAGGTCGTGTTGAGCGCTTCCGCAAGAAGTACGCCAAAAAAGAAGACTAATTTCAGTCTTGTCTGCACTCGCAGACAACTTGAAGCCCGGCATTTGCCGGGCTTTTTGCATTTTAAAGGCTGTATGGGCTATTAGCTGGTTGCGTGTAGCCAGTAGCTAAGATAAATTATTTTCATTTGCCTATCTGGAGTTTAAAGTTAAGGCCGCAGCGCGATGAATTGCGGGAGTAAAGGCCCTTTGAGGGAGTTATAAGCTTTTAAAGGCCGAGAAGGGCAATTCTGAGCTCTCCTAACGTATAAGAGACCCATACGCTAACTCTACGAGTATCAGTGAACTGTTCAGTTCAGCTTGAAAGTGAACTTTAAATATCCATAAGCAAAATGGCAAAAAAGTTAAAACCCCCGCTGAGTTAACAGCGGGGGTTTTAAAAGGCGCGCCCGGCAGGAGTCGAACCTACAACCAACTGGTTCGTAGCCAGCTACTCTATCCATTGAGCTACGGGCGCATCTAGCGGAGGGAGAGGGATTCGAACCCTCGGTACCGGTTTAAACCGGTACGTCTCTTTAGCAAAGAGGTGCTTTCAGCCACTCAGCCATCCCTCCTAAGCTTCAGAGCTTTGAAGAACGATGCAAAAGCAGTATAGCCCGGACCACCTTCAGCAGCAATAGGATTGAGAAAGTGTTTTTTATCTGTTTACGCAAATTGTTTTACCGGCTACTCTGAAGCATGTCTTATCCACTGCCCAAAATTGATACAAGCTGGAAACAAGATCTAGCTGAAATGCGTACCAGCATTGACCGAAAGGTTTTAAGCCTAAGTCTGCTGGCGGCTGTGATTCTTTGCCTGCAACATTATTTTGCTCAGTATTCTGTTTTAGCAAATTGGCTTAAACCTTTTGTGCCTGATCATCGGCTGGAAATGGCTGGGTCCTTAGCCTGGTGCGGGCTAATCGGTGTTCTTTATCTGGGCATCCCCGCCCTTTGGATTAAAATCATTTTTAAACAGCCCCTTTCAGACTATGGCTGGTCTTTAAAAGGTTTGCGCCATCACTGGAAACCCTATGCGATCTTTTTTGTGATGATGCTGGGTCCTTTGTTATTTGCCGCGACCACCCCAGCGTTTCAAAACATGTATCCCTTTTTTAAATATGTTGCAACAGGCTGGCAGTTTTTTTTAATCTGGCAAATTGCCTATGGTCTGCAATTTATTGCGGTTGAATTTTTCTTTAGAGGGTTTTTACTGTTTGGGCTTTATGATCGAATTGGGCTTTCAAGTGCGTTTTTAGTCGCCATCCCCTATTGTATGATTCACTTTCCTAAACCTTTGGGTGAATCATTGGGTGCAATTGCAGCGGGTCTGGTGATGAGCTATCTGGCGCTTAAAAACCGCTCGATCTGGGGTGGGGCCGCTTTACACTGGGCTGTGGCCTTTACAATGGACTTAGCCGCAATTTGCTTGTAGCGAGTAGCCCATTGCTGCTAGTTAAAAACACAGAGCGACAGGCTATCTGTTACAAGCGCGAGCAGAGCTTGCTCGCTAATCTGTCTGGCCGCTTTCTAAAAGCAGTCTAAAGCCAACCTGGAAAGAGCGAGTCTCTGGGGGCTGGTGCCAGCGTACAAAAGTCTGGCAGCGGTCTGCATCAGCCATCCAGCTACCGCCGCGTAGGGCTCGGGTTTTGCCTTCTTCTGGGCCTGTGGGCTCAAGTGCATGGCCACCAGGATAAGGCGCAAAATAATCTGAGCACCATTCCCAGACATTGCCATAAGTATCGTGAAGGCCAAATTGATTGGGCTGACGCATGCCAACTGGGTGAGTGCGGCCCTCTGAATTAGCTGTAAACCAGGCATATTCAGGCAGATGAGTGGCATCATTGCCAAAGAAATAGCCCCCAGGCTGGTTGGCACGACAGGCAAATTCCCATTCAGCTTCAGTTGGCAGGCGAAATTTACCTTCACGCAGCAGATTTAAGCGCCGTAAAAACTCCTGCACATCATCCCAGCTGACTTGTTCAACCGGTAAGCGCTCATCGCCATTAAAAAACGAGGGGTTCTGGCCCATGATCATCCGCCACTGGGCCTGCGATACAGGGTAGCGCTGCAGATAATACTGCTTGGTCAAAGTCACTGAATAGCGGCTGGAAGGGTTACCCATAATAAACGGACGTGGAATCCTAAAGCCTGAACCCTGAGTAAAAGGGGTGATCAGGCTAAACTCCATACCGGTTGAGTTGGTGACGCGATCTGGCAAAGGTTGTCCAGGATCCAGCAGGGTTTTGGGCTGGAAAATTTCGCTAAAGGTCAGATTTGAGGCGTCACTTTGTTTAACTCGCATCTGAACTTCGACTTTTTGGCGTCGGGCTTCGGCTGCTGCATGTTCTTGCTCGGGATCGCGGCGGACAGAGCCCGTCATATCCAGCGCGCGCTGAATCAGTTCTTTGGTACGTGACTTCTGGATATTTAAGAAGGCAGCACCTTCATAAATATCTGTTTCGTCACTTGGGGTTAAAAAGCGATTGGCTAATTTAGGTAAAATCGCAAAGCGAATAAAGTTTTCATCCGCGTCAGTGTAGGGATTGCTAGCGGCTTTTTTAAGCTGCGGAGGCGGCGGCATCAGGCGACGCCACTCTGCAACCGAAGACGGGCGGTCATTCCAGCGGATCTCAAGTCCCTTAAGCAGCCATTCTTCGTCTTCAGGACGCAGCTGGGCACCCCGTTTAGACGGGGACTCAAGTTCTGCATCACCGGTCAGGCGATCTTGAGGATAAGGCGGAATCTCACCTGTCAGAGCATAAAAGACAGTGGCCGCAACGCCATAGATATCTGTCCAGGGGCCTTGGATGCCATGAGTAGAATACTGCTCAATCGGGGCAAAACCTGGTGTGAGCAATGAAAAAGTCGCGGTTTGATGCTGAGTTTGCTGGCGAGCAGAGCCAAAGTCAAGCAAAATCGGCAGCTCTTGCAAGGTCATATAGATATTATCGGGTTTAATATCGCGATGATAGCTATTATGGCTGTGGACTTCTTCTAAGGCATCTAATAGCGCTGTCATAATGGGGCGCATTTGTTCAAAGCTAATTTTGCCGCCGTGGCCCTCAAGATAGTCTTTAAGAGTCTGACCTTCGAGGTATTCCATCACAAAATAAGCGGTATTGGCCTCTTCAAAAAAGTGCCGAATCCGAATAATATAGGGGCTGCGAAAAGAGCTTAAAAGCTGGGCTTCAGCAATAAACTTACGTTTGCCGCTCTGAAAGAGTTCGCCTTTGGCACCTGGATAGGGGATCACACTCATGTCTTGAGGATGGCGCGTAGCATATTCAGCCGGAAAATATTCTTTGATGGCGACTTTGACTTTTAAACTGCGGTCATAAGCCAGATAAGTAATTCCAAAACTACCGTGGCCTAAAACACGACCAATGACATATTGATGATACAGGCGATAAGGTGGCCGCAAAAACAAGGGATTATATTCCACCGGCTGGGGGAAGGTGCAACGTGGGCAGTATACGGTGTCCCAGTCGATGACGATAAAGCAGTTAAGACAGTATTTTTTCTGGTTCATGTGTCGGGTTTTAGGCCTACCTCAAGGGTGAGTGAGGTGAAAAAAGTCTCTTTAGCCAGGTAGCTCCGTTTCGTGAGAACGTTTTAGAATCCAGCTGGCAAATGCTTCTGCAAACTTAAAGTTCTGACCGCGGAATACTTCAGGCTGAGAGCGGACGTAGTGTAAGAAGAAATAAATATCGCGCTCTTTAATAAATTTAAACACCTGTCTCAGGGGTTTGCCTTTATAGGGGCCTTGGGTTGCTGGCGGAAATTTTTCGACTAAAGAAATGCAGTTGCGAATATCATCCAAGGCGCGTTCCATAAACAGGGCTTCAACTTCTTCGGGGCTTTTACCTGCAGCCAGTACCAGCTGTTTTTTATCCAGCGTCTGGAAGCGAATATTGTTTTGGTAAAGCGGATAATAGCTGACAGGCCGCACATCCGGGAATGCTTCGCTGACGACGGTTGTGGCGGAGCGTTTCAGAATCCAGGTCGCAAAGGCTTCTGAAATTTTAAAAGTCTTTTTTCTAAACGGATCAGGCTTGGACAGCACATAATGCATAAAGAAAAACAAATCCTGCTCACGAATGTGCTTAAAAGTATAAGCCAGGGGAATGCCTGTATAAGGGCCTTCTGTGGGATCGGGTAAATCTTTAACCAGCTTGATACATTTGCGGATATCCTGCAGAGCGTTTTCGACAAACTGAGTCTGTAAGGTTTCTGGATCCAGACTTTCAGGTTTTACAACCAGTTGCTGCTTATCAAAGGTCTGAAACAGAACTCCTTCTTTAAGCAGAGCGGCATATTGAACCGGCGGCACATGGGGAACCTGATCGAGCGGATCGGCTTTTTTCTTGGGCTTGGTTTTAGGGGCTGGCTCTCCATAACCCGGTGGGGGTTCAGGCAAGTCAAGAATGGCTTGTTGGCCACGGCTCTGGCTGGGAATCGGCTCATCTTCAAAATCCTCGTCGCGATAATCACGCTCGTCTAAATCAGCTTTTTTACCCCCAAAGCGTGAAATCAGGCCATTGAGGTTTTTGCCAACTTTTTGAATTCCGCCGACGACTGAGACCGTGACTTTTTCGCTGATCTGGCGAATGTTTTCTGAGAGGGCATTGGCTGTAGACTTGACGTTCTCGCGGGTCTCATCGATTTTTTCTTCAATTTCGCGGATATTGCTCTGTAGCTCAGTGGTGCGGGCTGTGGTTTTGGCCAGGGAACGGGTTTTGGCTGATTGATCAGGCGGTGCCTGCCGAGAAGCTGCCTCACGGGCGGCTTCTTCTTCTGCTTTAGCTGCTGCTTCTTCGGCCTGAATTTCGTTAATGCGTCGAGCGCGCTTAAGACGGGCGCCGCCATCCACACGCGTAATCGTTGGCTTCTTGGGTTCAGGCTCAGCACCAGGCATAGGGACTTCTGGAACAATGACGTTTAAAGGCGCCATTTCTTGCTGAATCACCGGTGGTGGGGCTGCTGGGGCTTCGGGGTCAAAGCCATCAACTATCTGGAGTTCTTCAGGGCCACCGCTATAGGCATCACCGTAGTCGTCCTCGTAATCGTCCATGTCGGCAGCACTCGATGCTGCCGATGAAGGCTGAGCACCGCTCCAATCGCGGTAATAGCGCGGACCGCCGTCCTTGCGCAGCGAGCGTTGTGGTCGATCCTGTTGGGCCATGGTTGAGGAACCGGTACATCCCTGCTTTTCTTTACATGATACCAGAAGAAGCAGAAGACGTTTAGGGGCGTCTAAAGCGCTTGTGTAAAGCGATCAGCTGTTGATCTGAGCTCTAGACAACGGAGTTAGCCAGACTAAACTGTATTTTGCGCCCCTAAACAGCAAGCACAGCTTGCGCTAAGCCGCTACTGATGTTTCCATTCGGGTTTGCGCTTATGTAAAAACGCTTCTAAACCTTCACGGGCATCAGCGGTTCTAAGATTTTGTGAGAGCATTTGTTTAAGATA
>CAJYHH010000303.1 GCA_913773825.1 Candidatus Sericytochromatia bacterium
CGGTATGGACACTATCAGGACGCTGGGCAAGGATAGGAAGGCCGTTTTGGTCAGGCAAAATGCTGATATTGTGTTTGGCAAAGATCCGATTCATTTTTTCACGCGTGTCAGGATCTGCATTCCGCACGGCTTCTTCGAGCGTAATATGAGGCGGAATGCTTCTTAGCCAGATGCCCACTGCGCCAGCATCCTGGCTTTCTTGCTCCAGGGCTGCGATCTGAACGGTCATATGTTCAATCTGGGTCAGGGTCTCTGCATTTTCCTGATTCTGAGCGTCCAGGTTTTGTTTGTCTTCGGTGATCATTCTCAGGTTATGGCTAAGATCCTGCTGCAGTCCTGCTTCTTTTTTAAGATTGGCGGCCAGTGAGCCGCTGACTGAAGCCAGACGATCCTGAAGGGCCCGGCTGGTAAGATTGCTTTCGCTCATGATTGTTAAGGGATTTGATCCTAGATTGACTTCAGGCAAGGTGGCATCAGGTGCCAGCCCTCTTGAAAGATAGTGCATGAGGCTGTTGAGCTGGCGTTGTTGGTCCGCATTGACAAGATTTTGCCCGCGATTGGGGTTGGCAAGATTATAGAGCATGCCGTTTTTATCAACTTGTAAACCGACAGTCTGGAGCATCGCCTGAGTCGCTTTTGATGGCTGAGTTCCCTCTTGCAGAGCGCTTAGCGCGTTGCTGATGCCTTCAAAGCGCCGGTTTGCCAACAGCTCTTTAACGGGCGCTCTTTCACCTGATTCGACGGGGCGGTTTTCTTGATTGTCAAACAGTTGGCCGTCTTTAAAGCTGTAATTAAAGCTGGCAAAAAGTTCTTGTTCTTCAGAGGTTGGCTGGCTGCCAGGATTGGCCTGGATCCGGTCATAAGCAACCTGAAAGCGATGCTGAAGTTTTTGATCAACGCTGAGCAGCAATTGGGTAACAGGATAATTTAAGCCTTCACTCAGAGCATATTGATGCTCATTGACGCCACCGATTAAGGGGGCAAGGTCCGGAGCTAAATTTTTGACCAGCGTTTCGAACTGGTGTTGATTACGCTGGCTCTGTCGGATCGCGTCCAGCGAAATGCCAGGACGGCTTTGGCTCAGACTGGGAAAAACAACCTGCGTGGCATTTTCCATTCGGGGCGTGGTGGGATTCCTGAGCGATAAGCCGGGATTGGGGTTGAGAGACAATTGAAGACCCAGGCTGGAATCTTCAAAAGATAAATGAGTGCTAGCCTGCCCTGGAGACTGGTAAGTTTCCAGATTGAGAGAGCTGGGATTAGAGACGCTGAACGCCGGCGCTTTAAGCTCAAGTGAAGCTGAAGCTGGTGTTGGTTGGCCTGTAGAGAGGGTTAATGGGCTTGTCTTGCGAAGATTTTGGGCGAGTGATGGATCAAGTGCACCGGTGCCGCGACGCTGAGACGAAAGATTAAAATCAGAAAAACCCATTAGTTTAATTCCTCCACAAGATGACCACAAAATATAGTTAAGTCAGGCCTTACTGAATCTTAGTTTACCCAGAGTCAATCTTTTTTAAACAAAGGGTTTTCTGTAAACTGGCGCTTTTTAAGTTACTTTTAAAATCTTTGTGGTTTGATTCAGGCTTAAACAATAAAAGCCAGGCTGCTGCCTGGCTTAGCTTAAAAAATCTCTCTGGTGACTAGAGTGTGTTAGCGGGTAAAAACACTCTGGCGCTGCCGCCGCCGTAATGAGCGGTCATCTGGGTTGTAATATGATCGGAGATTTCATGTCCCTGACCATCTGCAATCGAGATATGGCCTGATTCTGAGCTGCCTTTGCTCCAGACCACAACGGCTCCAGCGGGTAAGCTGCTGAGATTGTTTGAAGAGACTGAAACTTCGCGGAAATACTGGCTTGAGGCTAACTGATCAGCTGCCATATAAGCGTGTTGGCCAGACAGGAAAGCGGGCAGCTGGGAATGAATCGCCTGGGCCACATACTGATAACAATAGCCTGTCCCGCCAGTGCTGCGAATGCTGGCAGCCTGGGCCAGACGGCCACCCAAGCTGGAGTCAAAGCTGTTGGTGTTTAACTGGCTCATGGTCGGGAGATTGGGCATGTCCATGCCGGAACAAGCTGTCAGGCCAGTTAACAGAAATGCAGTCAGCGTCAGCTGTCCCAGAGAGCGAAGTTTGAACATTTTGAAAAACAATCTCCTACATGATGGCTTAGGGGGATTTTTAAGGCTTGTTGTCAGACGTAGATTGAGTGCAGAAAGTTGCATCTGTCTGTTTTCGGTCTGCTGTCTTTCTGATCGTTGACTCAAACGCCAGGGTCTTATGCCTGCCATTATCAATTGTCTGGAGCTGCCTTGCAAGCGGAAAGAACCGCTTTAAGCCTGAAACTTCTGAGATTTTAAGTTTGAGCTTAAGCTGAGTTAGATTCAGTTAATTTTTGACAAGGTCAGTCAGTAAAAATCAAAGGGTTAAAATTATTCAAACCCTGATGTCAAAAAGCTTTGAGCGTTGTCCTGAGCAGATTGTTTTAAAAGATTTTACTTTAATTTAAATTTTTCTTAATCTATTATCGGCATGATCTTAAACTTGATAACTCATAATAAACTCAGACCCACAGCGGTCGCATAAGAGGGAGTCAATCAATGGGGAACTTTGCCATCAATGGTCTAAATCAGGCCATTTACACCGCCGGTAATCTTCAGGGCGCCGCCGCCACCATGGGCCAGGCTGCGATGGCGGTCGATCAATCTTTTCAGCGCGTTGCTTCTGTCTTTACAGGCGATCAGTATCAGGCAAGTTATCCTTATCCCGCTGCTGCTCCGATTCAAGGTGGCGAGGGCGTTAAAACCAAGATCATGGGCCTGGTTGGCAGCATGATTGGCGGTGGTTTAGCCGGTGGTGTTACCCATCAACAGACCGCAGATGCTTTACGTTCATTTAAAAGCGCTGGTATTGGTACCGGCGTAAAAGCGCTAGGTCTCTCAACGCTTAAATCAGCTGGTATTGGCGCGGCCGTCACGGGCGTGATTTCAGGTGTTCAAAATTTTGGCTCCGTAGCGCGTGGCAATATGAGCGCCGCTGATGCGGGTGGCAATGTTGCCGCTGATACCATTGGTGGTCTGATTGCCGGCAGTGCCGGTGGTTTGTCTGCCGGGATTGCCAGTCTGGGCTTAAGTGCTCTTGGCGCAACGGGTCTGGCCGTCACCATTGGCGCTGTTGCAGCTGGTGCCATTGGGGGCGTCAGCGTCAATCGCTTTTACCTCAAAGGCACGCGTGATGAAGTGGCGGGCCGTTTGCGCGAAGCCTTTGGCGGCACGCCTCAGGTTCCTCAGCCCAATCAGTAATTTAACATCCGCTTCTTTCTGACTCTGTTGCCCCGCGACACCAAACCCCATTGGTATCGCGGGGCTTCTCAGCGTAAAATCAGGTTTATGTTGATTTTTTCTGAACTGAGTCACAAGTCATGAAACAGCATCTGCTTGAAGACTACGCCCAGGCGCGACCCGCCTTACTTGACTTAGAAGTCCGTCTGCTTGAGGCTTTAGATCAGCTTTTGTTCAGCCAGGAGCTGAGTATTCACAGCCTGAGTTCGCGAATTAAAGCTCCTGACAGCTTAGCGCGTAAGCTCAATCGTCCTGATCGCACCTATCATGCGCTAGGGGATGTCACGGATTTAGTTGCCGCGCGGATTATCACTTATTTTGAAGATAGCATTGATGTGATTGCGGCTTTAATCGAAAAACATTTTGTTGTCGATTATGATCACTCAATTGATAAGCGTAAAAGCCTGGATGCTTCACGCTTTGGCTATCGTTCCCTGCATTATGTCTGCCGCTTAAGCGCTGACGATGTCTGGCCGTTTGAAATCCAGATTCGCACCATTCTGCAACATGCCTGGGCTGAGACCGAGCACGATCTGGGCTATAAAACCGAGGCCAGCATTCCGCTTGAAATTCGCCGTCGCTTTTCTCGTGTCGCCAGCCTGCTAGAGGTCGCAGACGAAGAACTGGTTTCAATCAGGCGCTTTTTAGGCGACTACGAGCAGCGCGTCCGCCAGCGCTTATTAGATCCAGAAGCCTCTGTCAGCCTGGACGGGATCTCGCTTGAGCAGTTTTTAAAAGATCCTGAAGTCGTCAGCCTGGAGCTGCAGTTTGCTGATTTAATCGGCGTACCCCTGAGTGAATCGCCTTTTTATCCAGACTATCTCCTGCGGATGTTGTCAGCTGCCGAAGTGACGGACTTAGCTGAGCTGCGTAGTGCGCTACTGGGTCATCGCACAGAGTTAGAAGCTTTTATCAAACCCTATTTTGCTTTTACCCGTCGAACCTGGAATTTTACCGATCAGGATCTTGGCGTGTTCTTACGCGGCTATTCGCTGGTTTTTCTGGCCCATTATCTGCTGCTCAAAGACAGCGCTTTAGCTCTAGTCAGACTTGAAAAACTGACGCGTTTTTACCTGGCAGTCGACTATCCCGGTGATGAAGGCGCAGCCCGCGCAGTTGCTAAAAATCTACTTGAAGCCCTGAGTGAAGCGGACTAGCAGACGTAGGACGAATGGACTAGAGGACAAGAATACAAAGACTTAAATTCCCTGAATTCTGTTTCCCAGTTTTAAGTCTTTTGTCCTAAGTCCTTAAGCGAGCCCCGTGAGCGGTCCTTCGTCCATTTGTCCTTCTAAAGATCGATTTCGTCTACATCGTAGAGGGTGTCACGATAACCGTGAAAGCCTTCATCAAGTGAAACTAAACCTGAAGCTGACAGTTTTTTTCCTTTGGCTTCGAGTTGTTTGGCCAGAGCTGAAGCATGGGTGAGGCCTGAAAAAGCCATCGCGTGGGCAAACGAACCCAGATCCATGACATGGGAGGTGCCATAGCCAGTAGTGCTGACAATTTCGTCTGCGATGTTTTTAAGTTCTTCGGTATTGATGGCATTGATGACGCGCTCCTCAAAGTTTCGCGCTTCGGTGTCGTCAAGATCGCGAGCACCTTGAATGCTCATGGGAATATGAGAGATGGGCTGTTCATCGAAGGTTGCGTCACTCATGCTGGGCTCCTTTGCAATGCGGCGATGTGGCCGAGGTTCTTTCGCATCTTAACATAAGCTCTGGCAAAGCTTCTTTGCCAAATTTGCTCAAGGGATTGTATGGCGTAAAAATGCGCTTAAATTTCTGCCGCGTCATATACGAAGCATCGCATGTTAGCTTCTGCTCAGGATGCCACCTTTTTCAAGGCTGTATTCCACAATCAGCGTCAGCACAATCACAAAGACAATAAATTGCCAGCCGTTCATATGAACCTTTACCAAAGTTGTCATGCGGCTAAAGACCATATACAGGATTGCAAAAACGCCGAGAAATCGAATTGTCTGTTTCATGCCGATACCCTTACTCTGATAGAAAAAATGTTTTCCAGGAATGCTGTTGTTGAGAATCTTTCTGATTTTACCTGGACTTATTTTGAACGTCAAAGTGAATTTAACAAGGATTCGTATTCGTATTTTCTATGGATACACAGCTTATGTATGTTTGATAAGCTATTTTATAGATTTTTGATAAGACCATCCTCTAATAAAACCGGTATTTGTTGCAATTTGCTCCAATGGAATGATTGTGTCTTTTAATTTGTTTATAAAAACTTCTTCTTGTATGTGGTTAAGGGTTTCGATATCACAACGAAATAGACTGATATAGTCTTCTAAAAAGACTTTATTTTTGCCGTCTGACTTTTTTAAAAAGATCTTTAAGGCCTGAAATTGTAAAATAGCAAACGGTTGTAGGTAATAATCTAAATCAGGCAAGTGATCCGATTTGGCTGAATTGATATTTTTTGAGATGGGGACCAAATTCCAGAGCAGATCGTGGCCGATAAAACTCCATGGAATAAAGTGGTCTAGGGAGAATCCACGACTAGGAATGACTTGAGCTGAATAGGGACATCTTAAATCCAGATCTTGATCAAGAACAAAGCGCCAATATTTGTTAGCCAGACTCATTTCTCGATGCAGAGGAGGAAAAAGCTTTTCAGGCAGATTAGGCACATTTGGATTTCTCTGTCGCAGAAATTCAACAAGATTCCAGAGGACAAAATCGCGAATAATACGGAAATTGGCCTGCAAATATGTCATCCAAGTGGGGTGAATTTCGATTACCTGTTCTGATAGAGGATGGTCGACAAATCGATAAAGGGGTGCTTGAGGCTTGTTCCAATGTTTTTCTGCTAACTGCTGAATCATTTTGTCTCGTTGATGATCCGCTAATCCACGTAGTTCATCCGAGAACCATGGACTTAAAAAACGCTGCGGAACAAACCTCTTTAGCTTGTGGAAATCCTGGGTAAATGATGTACGTTGAATAACTTGGTTTAAAGCCGCATCTCTTATTTCGAGTCGCTCTGATTTTAAGGGAAGATTTTTCAAATCTTTCAGCTGAATGACCAGCTGGCTTAACTGATCTTGCAAACCAAAATGGAGCTTAAAATAATTCACAGGATACCAGGCCTGTGCCAACATTTCGGCTGTAAGGAAGTTTACAGAAACCGTGTCCAAGCCATTTTTAACGGCTTCCAGGATAGCCAGGAACCAATAGAACTTATAGGTGTTAGTTGTATGTCGGAACACCCCCGAGAGATAGCGGATACCTAAATCAGGGGATTCAGGCAGCTCCATGAGCCCAAGTGTAAATGGATTATCTGACATCTGCTGCTGATTGATTCTGAAGGTTTTTGTAATCAGGATACAAGTAATCAAGATTATGACCAAATGGAGACACAAATCAAGATGGTTTCTTGATATTTAATATTCTCAAGCAGCCTATACTGGCATCAGAGCATATGGATGCTAAGTCTGCTGAAGCTAGAGGTTGTATGGCTCTGAATCGGGTGCTCAAAACAGAATTAATGGGCGAAATCGCCAATATCACGGTTGGATTTTTGGGGCTATTTCTGAGTTTGATTGGTATGGGTGTGTTGCTGACGGTTAGTGCCATGACTCGTCAATGGGAGGCAATTATTGGCTGTTCGGTTTACGGCACGTCACTCGTGCTGCTGTTTGGGGCTTCGCTGCTTTATCATGTCACTCTGGCTACGGACTATGTGCATCAAAAAGCCTTTGAGGTGGTGGATCACTGCGCGATATTTTTATTGATCGCCGGGACGTTTACGCCGATGTGCCTGCTGGTGCTCAAAGGGTCTACAGGTTTGTGGATGATGGCTTTACTCTGGGGCGTGGCGGCGCTGGGCTGCCTGCATAAAATTCTCTTTCCCGTAGGCTCTGACTGGGTCTCAACCGGTGTGTATGTGGGGATGGGCTGGTCAGCCGTGCTGGTTTACAAGCCGCTGATGGCGGGTCTACAGCCGGGCGGCATGACACTGCTGGTCATCGGTGGTTTGATGTATACGCTTGGCTCGTTGTTCTATGTCTTTGATCATAAATTCAGGTTGGCGCATGCGATCTGGCATCTGTTTGTGATTGGAGGCAGTCTATGTTTGTATCTGGCGATATTGCTCTATGTGCTGCGGCCACTGGCGGGCATCTGAACCGTTTATTCATTGCTGAGGTTGTGAGCTAAAAACCATGAATCATCTTGTTAGACAAATTCGCTTGATGCCGGATTATCACTGCTGGCCGCTGTGGTGGTATAAGTCAGAAGATGTGGGAAATCTTGACCCGGCTGAGCTGGGCTTAAGTCTGGCTTTACAAGCTGAACTACAGGCTTGGGCAGACGTGTATGATAGCTGGCTCAATTTTGACGATCCAGCAAATTCACCTTCGCCTTCTGATGCAGAGCTTGAGATATTTGAACGAACAGGAATTCAGCTCTGGCGGCATCTGCGTCAGGAGCTGGGGACTGAATACAAAGTTGTGTACTTTAGCCAGCTTCAGCAGCGTGTGCTTGAAGACTGGCATAACTGAGTCAGGTTTTGTTTTTTGATTATGCTGATTCGGTACCTTGGCCAAATCAATGAAGCCAGCAGAACACGCAGCTTTTCAAGCCCGCTATGTAAGGCCCATACAGCTACCAGGCCAACAGTCAGCATAAACAGCCAGACAAAGAGATTTTCAATCATGATTTGTATTTTGTCTCCGAGGCGAGCTTTAAGAAAATTTATGTCCTTTTCAAATCAAATACGCCGCAAGTGCAAAATTTTTATAAGTATGATTTGTTTAAAATTTCAGTCTCTCTAGCTATCGCGTTCGGGACAAGAGTTTTAATTCCAAACCAAATCGATATCGTATGCCTCAAAATAGCGATCCTTGCTCACCATAGACATGTCCTCACACTGTGCTTGGGCAATTAAAAGGCGGTCAAAAGGGTCTCGATGATGCCAAGGTAAATTTATCATGGTGTTGATATGCTTCTGCTCTACAGGCAATGATAAGAAGCCATTTAGCTGTATCTGTTCAGGAATTAAAATCTCAAAGGGTTTTGATAAGGGTAATCTACCCAGGCTGTGTTTGATCCCAATTTCCCATAAGCTAATTAAACTCACAAAGATTTGATTGTTTGGAGATTCTATTGCTTTGCGGGCACCCTGGCCAAGAGAGTCATCGCCCATGATAAACCATAAAAAGGCATGAGTATCAAGGAGACAACGACTCACATATACTCCGAAAAATCTTCCAGTGGTTCATCAAAATCATCCATCATTGTAATCAGACCACGTGCACTGCCGAATCGAGCTCGTGGAGACTCATCTGATAAGGCCTGCTTTTTTTTTAGCGCCCTGATGAAGTCTAAAACCTTTGTCTGCTGATCAGGAGGCAGTTCATGGAGTTCACTCAGAAATTGTTGATCCTTGAACATATCTTTTACCTCCACCTAGAATTATAACCTACAGACAAGTCTTTACATCATCTCAAAGTGGCTTATAGTCAAAGCTGACGTCTGGGGAAAAGAAGTCGCTAACGCTTATTTTTCGGCGGCTTTGGGGCTGAGCTGGAAGCGGGTCTGGACGCCGTAGTGGTCTGAGACAAACATGCCGTCAACAGCTTCGTCGTAAGCGAGTTCAGAAGACAGGGCTTTGAGCTCCATGTTTTCGCCGGGGCGATAAAAGACGTAGTCAACGCGTTTGCGCTTGGCGGGATCGTCTTTGTAGGGATTGGTTTTACCGTCGCTGGTATAGCCTGGATCCGTGGGGTTGAGTTCACGGAAAGAGTCTTGCAGACCCAGCTCTTGTTTGAGTTTGTCGTAGACGGGCTGGTGATCCTGGGTATTAAAGTCACCCATAATAATCACCGGGTAACCTTTGTCCTGGGCTTTGACATAGTCGATTAAAACCTGGGCGTCATGTTCGCGAATCTGATCGCGAGGCATATCGTAACCCGGGAAAATCTGGGCCATACCTTTGAGCCAGAGCCTGTCGAGCGGGCCATCTGCTTTGTCTTTGGCGGCCTGAAAATGAGTGTTGTAGACGTCCACCATACCGCCACCGGGGATTTTGAGCCGGGTAAAGCTGACGCCTTTTTCGGCCAGGGCATCTGCATGAGAGCCAAATTTAAACGGCTTAAAGCCTGACTCAACAATTTCGTAGCGCGAAAAAGTGGTCAGGCCGCTGTTAAGCAGACGGCTTTCAGTTGGCTTGTGCATATGGTAAGTCAGGCCCGTAAGCGCTGTCCCTTTGGCCAGATGTTTGCTTTCGCCTGAAAAAGTCTCTTGTAAGCCAGCAATTTCATAGCTGCCGAGGCTTTTGCCAATTCGGCTATGGCGCTCTGCAATCGCTTCACCAAGTGGCTTGGGCAATCCAAAGGTATTTAGACTTAGGACATCAAAGGTTACACCTGCGCTGCCTTTGGCCTGGGACTGAGAGAGCTTGAGATCATCACTTGCCGCTTTGGCTGGCTGAGTGGGTTTGGATTCAGTGGCAGCCGGACGTGCAGCAGGCTGAACGCTTGCTTTGACGGGGGCTTGCGGGGTTGAAGGCGAAATCTGCATCTGAATCCTCTAAAGCTCAGGAACTGCCTAGATTGTAGGCAAATTCAGGCAGAGAGTCAATAGAGGACGAATGGACGAATGCTATAGCCCTTGGCGACGAAGGAGCCTTGGGGATATAGACAGCATTGCTGGACGAAGGACTAATGGACCGCTCGCGATGCTCGCTTAAGGACGGAACACAAAGAAATCAAAATATCCTGCCCTCTTGTCTTCTCCCATGTCTTAAGTCCTTAAGCTCCCGTAGGGAGCGGTCCTACGTCCTCTAGTCCCTCTTCAGTCCTTCTTCTTCACCATGCGAATCAGGCCGTGTTCAGCGCTGCGTACTGCTGCGTCGAGTTTACCTGGTTTAAGCACTAAAGCATCAACTTGTTTGCGGAAGGCTTGGGCAGCTGGGCTGAGTTCGGTTGGGACGTCTTTGGCGTAGGCTCCTAGAATCAGTTCATGCCAGGTCTCAGCTTCGGGTTTGCCACTGTCGCGCAGGCGGCGCAGCTCGGTGCCGGTTTTGATGCCGACTAAAGCAGCTGTGTGATCTTCTTCGGAGCCACCTTTGTCGAAGATCTCGTGATAAACGCTGGCGGCCCGAATCGTCAGGCTGGCGCGGGTGACATAAGCCATAAACTGGTAAAAGAACGTGTGAAAAATCTGATTGTCGGTGTCGTCATTGATCTGAGGACGGAAGTCTTTACCAAAATGCCGGTCCAGGCCCGGATCAACCGAGTCATCGAGTTTGCTCATATAGCCCGCTTCGCGCCATTCGGGTACAGGATCAGGGCCTGGTACACCCAAACGGGCGAGTTCAGAGAAAAAGTCGTTGACGAGCCGATCCTGAACCATATCAGGCGTGATTTTATCAAACCAGCGCAGATATTTAAGGGCAAATGGTCCCAGAATCACCACTGATAAATCCTGAATCACAAAATCACAGCGCCGCGTCACGGGGATAGCGGCGTCAGCATAAGCGGCAACAGCCTGACGGGTAAGTTCACTCCAGAGCTGCACACCCGGCACCTGCTGATCGCGAAGTTCAGCGGCTTTAGCGGCCAGGGCGCGAATATTGGCCTGACGGCCCGCAATGGTCTGATCACCCCAGTCAACCAGGGGCTGAGCAGCATGTTTAGGTGGTTCGGCTTGCATAGAAGGTCTCCCGCTGCAGATGTATTTAAAGCTGAAGTATTAGGTTTAGTGTACTCGGTTTGAGGCTTCGCCGTTTAGAGCAGCTGGCGCTGCTGTTTGAGGCTTCGCCGTTTAGATTTAAGGCATTGCGGTTTAGACTGGTTTTAGACTACTTGTCTTTTACTAAACCGCAACGCAGTTGCCCAAACAGGCGCTTTAGCGCCCCTAAACCGCACGCGGAACCCGTGCTCAGATCTCCTACACCTTCTCCGCCAGCTTTTCCTGCAGACGGCTATAGGCTGCAATTAACAGCTCTGCTGCGCGGGTTACTTCCGCTTCAGTGGTCTGTTTGCCTAAGCTCAGGCGCAGGGCGCCGCGCTGGAGTTCGGGCTTCATGGCGACGGCACAGAGTACGTGAGATGAAGCTTCTAAGCCAGAGGTGCAGGCTGAGCTGGTTGAAAAGGCTAGGTCTTTTGCAACTTGGGCGACCAGGGCGTCATTGGGGGTATTGGGCAATGAAATATGCAGATTACCTGCCAGGCGGGCTTCTTCAGCGCCATTGACGATTAATCCTGGAATGGCGGCCTGTAACAGCGTTTGCAGTTTGTCGCGCAGATTGGCGATTCGGACTTCGTCTTCACCCATTTCGAGTTTGCGTAAGGCGCTGGCTTCACCTAAGCCAACAATGCCAGGCACATTGAGGGTGCCGGAGCGCAGGCCCTGTTGATGGCCGCCGCCGTGAATCTGGGCTGACAACTGAGTGCCTTTGCGGACAATCAATGCTCCTGTGCCTTTGGGGCCATAAAACTTATGCGCCGTCAGCGCCAACATGGTTAAACCCCAGTTTTCAAAGTCTAAAGGGACTTTGCCAGCTGCTTGTGAAGCGTCACAAAACACAGCTACTTGATGTTCGGCGGCTATTTTGCCAATTTCTGCCAGGGGATAAAGGGTGCCAATCTCGTTATTGGCAGCCATAATCACCAGCAGATCTAGGCCTTCGCTACAGGCGGTTTTGAGATCATCAAGATCTAAACGACCACAGGCATCTACCTGCAGGGGGCGAATTTCAGCCAGGCCTGCTTGTTGTAATGATTTACAGCTGTCGAGCACGGCTTTATGCTCTAAGCCCATGACACCCAGTTTAAACGGACGGCCTTCGGGTTGATGACGCTGGACATAGCCTTTGAGGCCGAGATTAATACTTTCAGTGGCGCCAGATGTAAATACAACCGTATGGCTGACGCCAGGTCGAATCATGGCGCCGCAGAGTTCTGCAACCTGCAGGCTGGCGGCTTTGACTGCCTGAGAGGCTTCTGAGCCAACGCTATGGGTGCTGCTGGGATTGCCAAAGCTTTTGCTAAACCAGGGCAGCATCTGTTTCAGGACGCGTGGGTCCACAGGAGTTGTGGCATGATAATCCAGATAAATGGGGCTGCTCATCGATTTCCTCTTGCCTGATCACACTTAGTTTAATTGCTTAGTTAAGGGTCTATTCCTGCCTCGATTTTAGCATGAGAAAAGCCCCTGCGGCTTACAGGGGCTTAGAGTGTAGCTGTTTTTAAAAGGGTGTTTTAAAGGGAGTCTGGCAGAGCTAAAAAATTGATTTTAGATAATCAATCGCTTTTGAACCCGAGTGTTTAATCACTTTTATGCCTTCAATACTGAGGTTTTCAGCTTTCCAGACTAAATTCTGATTTTTCAGCATATGCTCAATCCCCGCATCAAACTCACGCGCACGCGGGCTGGCGGTTTT
>CAJYHH010000304.1 GCA_913773825.1 Candidatus Sericytochromatia bacterium
GTTCTATCTAGACTTTGCTCACTCTGAACCTGAACCCAGTAAAGACATGCTTTCTTTAGACATTACGCTGGTCAGTCCTCAGGAGCAGCTAAGAGAGTGGCTGGCTGACAGTTTACGCCATTGGGGCTGCAGCGTAAATGTACAAAGCTCATTGTCCACAATCCCACCCCATAGCCTGTTGCTAATCGACTGGCCTGCCACTCAAACCTCACCCTGGGGCGATGTTGAAGGGCCAAATAATCCTGATCAACTCTGCTTGGTACTTGCCCACGCAGGGCAACAAGCAAGCCTGGATCCTGAAAGTGCTAAGCGAGTTCATCGCTGGCTGGCTAAACCGATTGAGTTTCACGCTCTCAGACAATTACTCAGTACTCTTCCAGCTCGACCCACGCGCATTGACTCCACAGTCATCCCTGAAAAACAACTGTCAACTGAACTCAGAGAATCAGCAAAAAATAAGCCTCCAAAGGTGCTGATTGTCGAAGATAATCCGATTAATCAATTAGTACTTGAAACCATGTTATTAAAACAGGGCTTATTTGTCGCAAAAGCTGACAACGGTATTGAGGCCCTAAAACGTATGCAGGAAATAGCTTTTGATCTCGTGCTTATGGACTGTCAGATGCCTGAAATGGACGGTTTTGAAGCGACGCGTCAGATTCGGGCTAACCTAAATGGAAATTGGAACGCCGATATCGCAGTTGTAGCGGTCTCTGCCCATACCCTGCCGATCGATCGAGAAAAGTGTTTACTTGCGGGCATGAATGATTATCTGGGCAAGCCCTTTACAAGCGAAGAGCTGACAAAGGTGCTCAAACGCTGGCTACCCCAACAGCATCAGAAATTTCTGACACAGAATGCCGGCTTGACCGATAGGACCCTATCCTCACGTGAGTAATAATCAATCAAGCCCAACTGATCCCCTGATGTTAGACGTTTCAGACAGGCGATTAACAAAGCTGAGGAGTTTGTCATGACCGACTGGCTTCCCGTGATTCTCTGCGGTGGTTCAGGCACTCGACTGTGGCCGCTTTCGCGTCGCCAACATCCTAAACAATTTGTCAGCCTTCAGGGTGAGCATTCGCTGCTGCAAGAGACCTTGCTACGCCTGAAGGGGCTCCCCGGCCTTCAAGCACCGATTTTGCTCACTCATGAAGACTATCGATTTTTGGCCCTTGAACAGCTTGAGCAGCTCGGTTGCTTACCTGCCGCAATCTTGCTTGAGCCGGCTCCCCGAGGCACAGCCCCCGCTTTAACCTTAGCAGCTCTCTGGGCCGCCAGACACCGGCCGCAGGCCTTGATGTTAGTGATGCCCTCAGATCATGCTATTCAAGATACTCAGAACTTTCAAACGGTCTTGCAAGCCGCTATCAGCCTGGCTGAGCAAGGTCAGATTGTCACGTTTGGCATTGTTCCAGATCGCCCCGAAACCGGCTATGGCTATATTCGCGCCAAGGGTGAGCAAATCGAGGCCTTTGTCGAAAAACCCAATGCAGCAACAGCACAAGATTATTTAGCATCAGGCGCATATCTCTGGAATAGCGGCATGTTTGTCTGTCAGCCGGAAGTCTGGCTGAATGAGCTTGAGCGTTATCACCCTGAACTGCTGTCTTTGTGCCGTCAGGCTGATGCAAAAGCACAGCGTGATGACTTATTTTTCAGACCCCAGGCCGAAGTCTTTGAACGCTGTCCGTGTCTTTCAATTGATGTCGCCGTCATGGAGCAGACTCAACACGGAGCTGTTTTGCCTTTAAATGCAGGCTGGAGTGACGTGGGGTCATGGAACACCGTGCATCGTCTTGGTAAGACAGACTCAGCGGGCAATCACTGTCAAGGGGATGTCTGGACACAAAATGCCTCAGGTAATTTACTGCGCAGCAGCGGTAGATTACTCGCCGCTGTGGGTATCGAAAATCTGATTGTGATTGAAACGCCCGATGCGGTACTGGTAGCGGCTCAGGATCAGGCTCAAAATATTGGTGCCTGCGCCGCTGAGCTCGCACGCGGCCAGCGGACAGAAGCAGACCATCATCGCAAAGTGGCGCGGCCTTGGGGCTTTTATGAAACAGTTGCTCAAGGTGAACGATTTCAAGTTAAGCGAATTACGGTTCATCCTGGCCAGGCGCTGTCTTTACAGATGCACCACCACCGGGCTGAACACTGGGTGGTGGTTAGAGGAACAGCCCAGGTCACGCGCGGAGAAGAAAGCTTTTTACTAACAGAAAATCAGTCGACTTATATTCCAGTTGGCGCCAGACATCGGCTCGAAAACCCTGGCCAACTAGAACTTGAATTGATTGAAATTCAGTCTGGGTCTTATTTGGGAGAAGACGATATCGTGCGATTCGAGGATCGTTATCAAAGGGTAGTCAATCGCTAAAATGGATATCTTGCTGATTGAAGATGATCCAAGCCTGCGCTTGCTGCTCAGGCAGATGCTGACCCGTTATGGCCATCGCGTCAGGGCCTGCGCCAGCGGCGAAGAGGCCTGGGAAAGTTACCAGCAGCAAGAAAGTCCGCTGATCATCCTCGACTGGAATCTGCCCGGCATGAGCGGTATGGAGTGTTGCCGCCGGATTCGCGCAACGGCAGCTGGCGCTTATGCCTATATCTGGGTGATCACTGGCTGTAATAGCCGTGAAGATTTGCTGGATGTCCTGGCTGTTGGCGCCAACGATTATCTTGTCAAACCGATTGAACTGGAATTGCTAGAGGTCAGAGTTCGGATTGCTGAGCAGCAGGCCCGCAGCTTGCAGCAGCGCAGGCGTGACACCATTTCCCTGGCCAGCGCCCGTGACGAACTTGAACGCCGTGTGCTTGAGCGGACCAATGACCTAAACGACACAATTCAGGCTATGTTAACCGAAATTGGACAGCGCCAGCAGGCCGAAACGGAGCTTGAGCAGATTCGTGACCAACTGCGCGCGCTTGCCAGCCACTTGCTGACGATTCAGGAAGAACAGCAAAAACGCATTTCCCGCGAGATCCACGATGAACTAGGCCAAGCCATGACGGCTTTAAGACTGGATCTTGGCTGGCTATCAAGTGGTCTTGAGCAGCATCAGGATGCCCAGCGCGCCAAAATTGAGCGCATGATTCCATTGGTGAGCGGCACCATTAAAACCATTCAACGCATCTGTGCTGAACTCAGGCCTGGGATTCTGGACGATCTGGGGCTCGCTGCGGCGCTGGAATGGCTTGTCCAGGAGTTTTCAACTCGTACAGGTCTGCGCTGCCAACTTGAACTTGAGCCAGAAGATTTAGACGTCTCACCAGATCTGGCCACAACGCTGTTTCGAATCTGTCAGGAATCTTTAACCAATGTCATGCGCCATGCGCGCGCCAGCCAGGTCAAAATCAGGCTACAGCAAGAGCAAGAAGATATCCGTCTGCGCATCATGGACGACGGCATTGGCATTGCGCCAGGCCAGGCCGAACACCCAATGTCACTGGGCCTGATGGGTATGCGTGAGCGCGTGCTCCCGTTTAATGGTCAGGTCTCTATTCAGGGAGGGCCGGGCCTGGGCACTGAAATCCGCGTACGTGTTCCGCTAAACACGGCGCCTGATTGATCTGGAACGTTAACTGATATGGAGGGATCATGATACGGATTTTGATTGCTGACGACCACGCCATTGTACGCGACGGTCTCCGACAGATTTTATCTGGTTTGCCCGATCTGCGCGTCACCGCTGATGCAGCTTCTGGTTACGAAGCTCTTAAGCGCTTAGAAGCGGGCGACGTGGATCTGGTCATACTGGATATCAACCTGGCTGATCAAAGTGGATTGGAAGTGCTCAAACAAATCCGTCAACTTTATCCGGCTTTACCGGTTTTAATTTTAACGATGCATTCAGAAAAACAATACGCAACGCGTATGCTCAAAGCAGGGGCATCGGGCTTTCTGAACAAAGGCTCTGCAGCCGAAGAACTGGTTGTGGCGCTGCGTAAAATTGCTCGCGGCGGTCGTTACATTACCGAAAGTCTGGCAGAACAACTTGTGCTGGATATCGGTCAGACAACAGATGTTGCGCATGAGCGCCTAAGCGACCGAGAGTTTGAAGTTTTTCGCCTAATTGCCGTTGGCCGCAAAAATAAAGAAATTGCCGAAGAACTTTTTTTGAGTGAAAAAACTGTCAGCACTTACCAAACCCGCATTCTCGAAAAAATGCGCCTAGAAAATCGTTCCGCGATTATTCACTACGCCATTGAGTATCATCTGGTTTAGCCAAGCTTAATATTTAAATCAGCAAGCCTGCAGGTTGTCAGAAAAATCTCACGTTCATCACCTCAAAGGGCTGATGGGATGAACCTTACTTAACATGTTTCACTGGAGCTATATACAGGAGGTCACCCAGATGAAACAGCGTTATTTCCGGCAGATTTTCACTGCTACCCTTTCTTACTTATCTTTTAGTACTGCTTTGCTGATAATCAGCTGCCAGGCTCCCCAGACAAGCCCTGGCCAGCCGACGCCCCTCAACGCAAACGCTTCAACCCAGAACATCCCCCAAGCCGTAACGGAGAAGCCTTTTAAAAGCCCCAAACCCAGCGAAATCTATCCCCAGGCGCCTGAACAGAGCAGTGCTCAGACCAGTCTGAACAATCCCTCCAAGCAGCCTGTGCCTGAGACAAGGGTGCCTCAAACGGTCAGCACAAATCCCAAAACGCTGATTCCAATCAGCAGTATTCATGCACCCGCAGATTTTGACTATGCCACTAGCCGTAAGGTCGCTGTCGATATTGCCGTCAGCAATCCCAACGGTAAACCGTATACAAAAGTGATGGTGGCCATTTATGCCCCTGACGAGACAGGGCTTAATCCGATGGTGCGCGGGGTAACTGATCAAACAGGGCATTATCGAGATCTGATACGCGTCCCCTATTATCTTCAGAGCCTTGACGTTCAGATTTCAGGCTTTGGGATCGCCAACTCCAACCGAGTGAGCATTCAGAATCAGCAATTACAGGCCAGCTTTGGCCCCTTGGGGGTGAAATAATGAAACAGCGGACTTTTATGGCATTAACACTCGTTTTAGGCCTGATTAACCCGATCTCAGTCTCTGCTTATACGCTCAATAATGGTCGCTATATCTGGAATTTTTTGCCCGGTGCCTACAACGCCCACTATGACGCCCAGGGCATCCCCAATGCACTTGACCCCGCCCGGCGCCGCCAATTTAACGATGGCTTCTGGACGAGAATTTCAGCTTCCTTGCCTGAAAAAACCGATATCAGACTTTCTAGTCCAAGCAGCATTACAGATGATAACGGAGCCAACTTACATCTGATTCAGGAAGCTGACGTTGAACTGACTTTTTTACACGAAGGAGCCGGCTACCGTAACAGCATCGGTTATTTTACCTATGACCGCAATCATCCCCCCAGCAGCCTTGCTGAACTGCAAGAAAAAATTGTGTTTCCTAACGCCTCGTTTACAGGATCTGGCGGAAGTGCAAAAGGCTTAGCCAGTGGGGATACACTCAAGCTCGGCCGTTTTCCAGCTGGAACCAGCATTGGCTTTGTGCTTGTGTCAAACGGTTTTGACTCAGGCACGGGTGTTAAAAACTTGCCTGACAGCAACTGGATCTTTACCACGCTGCGCGATCTCAACAGTGAAACAGACCCGCTGCTACGTCGTCATACAGTCCTGCTCTATGACACAGATACCCAGCAGGCCGTGCTGGGACTTGAAGACATGTTGCGTAGCGTAAATGGCTGTGACCATGATTTTAATGACGTCATTTTAACTTTGAGCGCCAATCCACCCGAAGCTGTCGATAGCTCGGCAATTAACCCCCTGCCAGAAGCTCGTGATAGTGATACAGACGGTGTGCTGGATGCCCATGATGAGTTTCCCCAGGATTCAGCGCGAGCGTTTCATCAGTATTACCCTGAACAAGGCCAGCGCAGTACGCTTGCTTTTGAAGACAATTGGCCTGCCCAGGGTGATTATGACCTCAATGATTTAGTGGTTCGCTACAGCTTTGATCAAGTAACCGACAGCCAGGGACGCCTAAAAGATATCAGTGCAGATTTTGAACTCACTGCCCGTGGCGCAGATCTTCACAACACTTTTGCCTTGGCGATTCCAGGGATTGATCCGAATAATCTGGTTCATGCTGAGATCATACATGAGGGTCAAAGCACAGCCTTACAGCCTGAAACGGGCCATAAGCAACTGGTGCTTAAGCTTGCCGACGACGTCACCACACTCTTACCGCCTACTGGCAACAACTGCCGATTTTTTAATACCCTGCCAACCTGTACAACGCGCCAAGGCTATCAGTTTAAGCTACAGCTCAGCTTAAAAAATCCCGTCTCAAAAACTCTAACCGGGCTGCCGCCTTATAATCCGTTTATCTACCGTAAAGATCAACGTGGCTACGAGATTCATCTCCCGAATCATCCGCCAACCGATCGCGCGGCTAAATATCTGCTGGGCACGCGCGATGATGCCTCAACTGCGTCCACAGGTCAATATTACAAGACTCGGGCAAATCTGCCCTGGGCTCTTGATATCGTAAGCAACTGGAGCTATCCGGCTGAGCAAGCTGAAGTCTCAAGCGCCTATCTTGATTTTAAAACCTGGGCTGAATCAAAAGGCTCTCTCAAACCAGACTGGTTCCGTCAAGGCCAGTCACATCTGCTCTGGGCACGTTGATGGCCAAGATTCTGATAGTTGAAGATCAACTTGATACCCAGGCTCTGCTCAAACATTATCTGACAGGGACAGGACATATGGTCAGCTGTGCCAACACGGCC
>CAJYHH010000305.1 GCA_913773825.1 Candidatus Sericytochromatia bacterium
ATAGCCGGATTGAAATTGAAGGACTATTGATTGATCCTGAAAGTCGTCGAGTCTGGAAAAATCAACTTGAACTGGAGCTGACGCGTAAAGAATTTGAATTATTAGTCTTATTGGCTTCTCATCGGGGACGGGTCTTTAGTCGTCAGGATTTACTTGAGCGACTCTGGCAGCATAATCCCGAGATTAATGAGCGCAGCATTGATGCCCAGGTGCGCCGTTTGCGCGATAAAATTGAACCCGCTGAATCGCCTTTGTATATTGAAACCGTGCGTGGAAGCGGCTATCGCTTTTTACCGGCCACCTCTGGGGCTAATTAAGCACTTTAGGCAGGATGCTGCAGGGGCAGATTGACTAAAAAGCGTGAACCTTGGCCAGGTTCAGTTTCAAGCCTGAGCTCAGCTTTAAGTAGCTTGGTCAGTTGTTTGACAATGGAAAGACCTAAACCCGTTGAACTTTCACCTGCTGTGGGTTGGGCTGAAAGCCGTGTAAATTTCTGAAACATTCTGGATTTGTCTTCAAGGCTAAAGCCCGGGCCCTGATCCTGAATGATCAGCTCTGCTGTTGTGGCGTGTTGCTTTAGACTTACTTGAATCTGCCCACCTGGTGGAGAATATTTGACGGCATTTGAAAGTAAATTATCGGCAATCTGATAAACCAACAGACGATCTGTGATGATGTCTAAAGATGTTTCAGGTAAAGTCAGGTCTAAGTCCAGCTGTTTGCGTAAGGCGCTGGGCTGATAACGTTCCGCAAGATCCTGGACAAGTTCAACTGCATCAAAGCGGCTGGGTCGAATTTTAACACCGCCTGATTCGATTCGGTTAATCTCAAGCAGATTGCTGACAATCGCATGCATACACTGAGCGTCATACCGGACTTTATGCAAAAAGTCCTGAATTTGATCGCGCTCAGCGGGCTGAAAATTGATCAGGCTTTCTTCTGCGATTTCGGCACGCAGCATCAGGGTGCTAAGCGGATTTTTTAAGTCATGAGCTGCCAGGGTAAGAAACTGATTTTTTTCTTGATTGAGGACAGTCAGATGCTGATTGAGCTGCTCAAGTTCGGCATTTTTAGTTTTGATCGTGTCTTGAGCCTGTTTAAGGGCAGTATGGGTCTGGACACGCGCCAGGACTTCTGCCTGGCTAAAGGGTTTGGTAACATAATCGACGGCTCCGGCCTGAAAGCCTTTTAGCAAATCCTGGGTACTGGTGCGGGACGTTAAAAAGATCAGAGGGATATCGCAAAATTGAGGATTTGCTTTGAGCTGTCGGCAGACTTCATAGCCATCTAGATCGGGCATCACTACGTCACAGAGCACTAAGTCCGGCCGCCGCCGCTGCAGCGACTCCAGCGCAACACGGCCGCTATTGGCTAGAGCCACCCGATAACCCGCTTCGCTGAGCGTATAGCTGAGTAATTTAAGATTTTGGGGATCGTCATCAATAATTAACACCAGAGCCGATGAGGGGGGGGAAGAGGCTTGAGATGTCATAAGCCAGCTTGACCTCTGAGTTGTGCAAGTAACATTCGAGCCTGAGCAAAATCAAAAATTTTAACTGCCTGAGATAGTTGCTGGAAGTCCGCGTTAAGCACAGGTGTCGACTGAAGAGACTCTAGCAGATGCTGAGCCTCTGGATCCAGATCCGCTAAGGCTGAATCAAGCTTGTCTAATAAGTGGACTAAAGGGGTTGAAAGAAGCTGGGGCTGAACAAAAGGGGACTGAGTCTGGGGAATGTCTTTGAGTGGCTGCAGCTGGTCTATCATGTTTTTAAGTGCGCTAAAAAACCGTTCAGCCAAATGGGCTTCAGGCACTTGTAGGCGAGCTTGGGATTCAAGTTGACTGACTTGTTTATGAAGCTCTGTCATGGCCAAGGTTCCCGTTACGCCTTTCAGGCCGTGTAGCCAGCGCTGGAACTCGTTTGGCCCCTGCTGAGGGCTATGCTCTTGATACGAATCTTTAACTTGCTTAAGTAAGCCAGCATAAGCTGTTTTTGCTGTTTGATAACGTTGGCAAAAATCTTGGAGCAGCTCAAGATAAAGGCTCTGATTCCCTGCTGTCCGCTCATAAGCGGCTTCAAGATCAATGCCCTTAAGGCGGACTAAATCAGGATGTGTCCAGGGCTGTGGTAGCGAAGATGTATTTTTGAACGGCTGAGGGAGGGCTGCCGCTTGGTCTTTTAGGGGTAGCCAGCGGCGTAAAGTCTTGAAGAGCTTGGTGAGATGAATCGGTTTTGAAATATAGTCATTCATACCTGCTGCCAGGACTTGTTCTCTTACACTGCCAACCGCATCTGCTGTCAGGGCCACTATCGGTAATTCCAGGAGCATGGGCTGCTCACGGAGTTTGCGGACGGTTGAATAACCGTCAAGGATCGGCATTTGTAAATCCATCAAGACCAGATCAAAAGGCCTTTGTTCAAGCTGAGCCAGACATTCCTGGCCGTTGCTTGCCAGGCTGACTTCAAAGCCCTGACTGATAAGCAGTTCACGGGCTACCTGCTGATTAATCGGATGATCTTCAACCACCAGAATCCGGGCACCCCGAACTGGATCTAATAACTGGTTGCATGTAAGCGGATTGTGATCGACTTCCAGCCAGGAATCGTGATGACCTTGAACAGGTAAAGCCGTTTCAGTTTCTGGCGCTTGTGGACAAAAAGGCAGGCTAAAATAAAACTGACTGCCTTTACCCACCTCACTGCTCAGGCTGAGCTCTCCTCCCATCAGGCGGCACAGGCTGCGGCTAATGCTTAAACCCAGCCCACTTCCGCCGTATTGACGGGTAATTGACGAGTCACCCTGTGAAAAGGGTTCAAATAGCTTAGCCTGCTGGGCGGGGCTCAGGCCTATTCCTGTGTCGCTGACGCTAAAGCGTAGCCAAAGCTGATTGTGAGTCTGGGCTTCAGGTTCAATCTCTAGTTGAACCTGGCCTGTATGCGTGAACTTAATCGCATTGCTGATTAAATTGACTAACACCTGCTCAAGCCTTAAGGGGTCACCTAAGAGTTTGCGTGGTACTTTTTTAGACAAATGATGTTTAACGATTAGCGCTTTTTCTTCTGCTTTATGAGCCAGTACTAACATCACCTGGTTGATTAAATGATCCAGACAAAAAGGAATATTTTCAAGCTGGAGCTGGCCGGCTTCAATTTTACTGACGTCGAGAATATCGTTAACCAAGCGCAACAGATTGTCCGCTGAGGCTTCAGCTTTGCGTAAATAGTCTCGTTGTTGGGCATTTAACGATGTCTGCTGAAGCAGTTGATTAAGACCCAGAATGCCATTAAGCGGCGTTCTGATCTCATGACTCATATTGGCTAAAAACTCGCCTTTGGCCTGGCTGGCTGCCTCTGCTTTGGAGCGGGCATCCAATAGTTCTAAGGTGCGCTCACGCACTCTGGCTTCGAGGTCAGCATTTAAAGCAGCCAGGGCCTGCTCGGTCTGCTGAAGACGATGAATCATGTTTTGGGCGGCCAGAGACTGACGCTCTTGTTCCAGGCTGTACCCTAGGGCTGCGGCAGCTGTCTGAAGCAGGAGAATTTCACTATGACTCCAGCTTTGATGCTGGCGGCGGCCCAGGCCTAAAAAGCCCCAAAAATTGTCTTGACAAAAAACGGGTACAGCTAACAAAGCCTGAAGTTGATACGGGTCGATTAAGGCTTTTTCGTTTAAGCTCAGCTCAGAGTACAGACGTTGAATGGTTCCGTCACGAGAGAGCGTCTGATGCCAATAAGATTCTGCCTGGGCGCAGGTAATCAACGGATCCTGGCTGAGTTCACCCAGATAGAGACTTCGTAACTGCCAGCTTTGTGCTTGTGGCTGCCAGGCGCAAAGAGACAGGCAGTCTGCAGCAAGCGGTTGAACGAGCACTTCAAGCGCCTGGGCCAGCTTGGAGTCCATGGCTTGAGGCGAGTTTAGAATCGCTGATAAAACAGCTGATGTCTCAAGCAGGGTATCTCGGCGCTGAAGCTCTTGTTCAAGCTGTTCTAATTTTTGCTCTGTCAGCATAACTGGCCTCAAGCCTTGTTTTGGCCTCTCGGGTCATTTAAGTGTTATTTAAGACCAGCATAGCAGATGTATTTAGGATTCCGTGACTGCTGGCTTGCGGAATTGTCACAATTTGATTTAAAAAATCTTCACAATATCTCAGAAACGAAATCCCTTTGTCTGTCGGAGGCTGTTATAATCAGCAAAGTGAGCAGAGATATTGCCCGTAGCTCGTTTTAGGTTATTTAAAATGCTTGTGAAGATGTATCGCGAATCCCGTGCTGTGTTGCCCTTATCTAAGGAGATGCTTATGCAAAATGTTGAGCGTCAGAAGTCCGAAGATTATTTTCCTGAATATCGAGATGCCCCCTTATTAGTAATTGCAAAAGCAGGAGACACCTCAAAGCTTGAAGCTTTGCTAAAAACGGCCCAACGTAAAGATCATCATGGTGGCGTTTGGCTGTACCACGACACTTCAGCTGAATCTGTACAGTCCCTACAATCTCGTTTTAAAAAGCTGATGCCGCAGGGCTTGATGTATTTTCCCTGTGTAAACAGTTTGGATAATCAAAATAACTGCTTATCTGGGCCTGCTGATCAGAACGCTTTATTTCGCCATGGCGATCTAAAAGGCTGGGTGGTGTATGTGTTTGGGAGTGAGGAACTACGCCAAAATCTAAGCGACAGGCTGCAATTACGCGTCAGAGCGTTTCACTGATGGACTGATGATAGGACTGATTTTATCAACATAGTTTCGTCTAGCCGGTTTGAGCCGACTGAGAGTCTTGATTTGTGTTAATAACTTGACTGTAATGCTGTTGTAGTCCAGGGCCAGCGGTTTGGCAATAAAGCCCACGGCACCTAGCTCCAAAACTTCCTGGCGTTTATCTTCAAAGGGCTCAACAGAGGTGATAATCACAATGGGGGT
>CAJYHH010000306.1 GCA_913773825.1 Candidatus Sericytochromatia bacterium
GATCATGTTGCTCAACGTCAAAAAGCATAATTTTCCGGATGAGCCTCATATCATTCGCAATGTGTTGTTGTCGTTGGCCTTCCTGAGTCCTTTTCTGCTGGTCGTCATTCGCGCCATTGTCAAACAATTTAGTTCAGGCGTTTTTGTCCCTGTCGACTCACAATTCGGCACGATCAAGAGCCTTGGGCGTCTGCTTTATGAGCAGTATTATTTCCCCTTTGAAATCATTTCCATTCTGTTGCTAGTGGCCCTGGTTGGGGTAGTGGCCCTGGCAAAGAGGAGAGCCTGATGCCCGGATTAACTCACTACCTCATCGTCAGCGCCCTGTTATTTTTTCTGGGCCTGGCTGGCTTTATTAGCCGCAAGAACATCTTCATTATGTTTTTGTCCGTTGAACTTATGCTCAACGGCATCAACCTCAGCTTCATCGCCTTCTCGCGTTTTTTCCAGGAAATGAGTGGCCAGATCTTCGTCTTTTTCGTGATCGCTGTGGCCGCTGCTGAAGCCGCCATCAGTCTGGCGCTTGTGATCCTGCTCTACAAAAACCGCCAGACCCTCGATGTCGACGAGTACAAGGTCATGAAAGGTTAGGCCATGGTCGTCGCTACAGTCGCAACAGTTGACCCCTCCGCAGCCCATGCAGCCGTTCAGCCTGCCCTGCAGAACTCTTTTTTGCTCAGTCTGATTGTCCTGCTGCCCTTAATCGGCGCCCTGGTTTTGGGCGTGATGTCCCTCAGCTCGGTTAAACGCGAGCAAGGCCACAATGAAAAACTCCTGGGTATGATCGGCACAGCCGGTCCTGCTCTGGCTACGCTCATTTCGCTGTTTTTATTTTTTCAGCAGCTCAGCGAGCCCAATCTGGTCTGGCAGCATACTTTAGCTTCCTGGCTACGTGGCGCTCAGTTCAGTCTTAATTTTGCCTTTGTGATGGATCATCTATCGGGCTTAATGACCGTAATGATCACCTTCATCGGCACCTTGATTCATCTTTTTTCAATCAGCTATATGCATGGCGACCGCGGCTTTGCCCGTTACTTCGCCAGCTTAAACCTGTTTTTGGGTGCCATGCTTTTACTGGTACTCTCAGACAACATCGTCGGCATGTTTATGGGTTGGGAAGGCGTTGGCCTCTGCTCTTACCTGCTGATTGGCTTCTGGTTTAACGACCCGGCTAAAGCAGCTGCAGGCACCAAAGCTTTTGTTGCCAACCGTGTTGGTGACTTTGGTTTTATTCTCGGCATCTTCTTTATGTTCTGGGAAAGCCACAGCTTTACTTTTAGTGGAATTGCAGAAGGTCTGCAAAGTGCAGACCCAGCCCGCCTGGGCATTATTGCCGTGCTGCTCTTAATTGGCGCACTGGGTAAATCCGCTCAGATTCCTCTGCATGTCTGGTTACCAGACGCCATGGCGGGTCCGACACCCGTTTCTGCCCTGATTCACGCGGCCACCATGGTCACAGCTGGCGTGTATATGATTTCACGTCTGAACTTTCTCTATGACCGTGTACCTGCTGTTGGCCTGTTAATTGTCATGATCGGTGGTCTGACAGCCTTTATGGCCGCCACGATCGCTCTGGTTCAGACTGACATAAAAAAAGTTCTCGCTTACTCAACCATTAGCCAGCTTGGCTACATGTTTATGGGTGTGGGTGCCGGTGCTTATGCCGCTGGTATTTTCCACGTCTTTACTCACGCTTTCTTTAAAGCCGCTCTGTTTTTAGGCGCAGGTGCTGTGATTCACTGCCTGCATCACGAACAGGACATGAACAAAATGGGCGGTTTACGTTCTAAACTGCCTGTAACCCATGCGGTTATGCTGATTTCTTGTCTGGCCATTGCGGGTATCCCGCCCTTTGCCGGCTTCTTCAGTAAAGATGAAATCCTCTGGTCGCTCTGGAATAAAGGTCTTTACCCCTTCTGGGCACTGGGTCTGATTACAGCAGGTCTGACCGCCTTCTATATGTTCCGTCTTTACTTCCTGACCTTTAGCGGCAGCTATCGTGGTCATCATGAAACCACTCCTGAACCCGGCCTGATGAAGCTGCCTTTGGGCGTACTTGCCATTGGCGCTGTAACGGCTGGTTTTCTGGGCCTGCCTGCTGTGTTAGGTCTTCCCAACTGGATCGAACACTGGTTGGAGCCTGTCTTTGGTACTCATCACGGTACTGGCTCAGCCGGTTTAGCGATAGGCCTGATGGCAGCATCTGTAGCGGTTGCTATAGCTGGGATTGTCTATGCCCGCAGCCGCTACAGCAATGTCACTGAGCCTCTGCCTGCTGCAACTGGCCCGCTGGCCGATATGCTCGAAAACAAATGGGGCTTTGATGCCCTTTATGAACAAGCACTGGTTAAACCGCTGCGTCGCCTGGGTTTCCTGGGCTGGCAGATTGGCGATCGCCTGCTTGTAGATGGCGTGATTGTCTTTGCAACCTGGGGTTACAAAGTCGGCGCTCTCTGTTTACGTCAGTTTCAGCTCGGAAATATCCGTGTCTACGCTCATTACCTGTTATTAGGTATGATGCTGCTGATCTGGCTCTTCTTTATGCTTCATATGCCTGGAGTCCTGCTATGAGCACAT
>CAJYHH010000307.1 GCA_913773825.1 Candidatus Sericytochromatia bacterium
GACTCTGGTGATCAAGTACGGCGGCACCACGATTGTGAACCAGTGTTTGCTGGATCGCTTTGACGATATTGCATTAGATGACTGGCGCCGTGAATCAGGGATTCCGTTTTTTAGCTCAGAAGGCTTAGACACTGATTATCAGGCTGTTGAAAACACACTGAGTCTGCAAACCGTTGAGCCACGCCACTTTAACCGCAACACCAAACTCTTTATCGAAGGCTGCGACAAAAACGGTTTTGGCTGGGCGCCCCTGCAGCGCGGCCAGTCTGATTGTGCTTTAGACCAGGGCAATGACTGTATTAGCTGTCTGGGCGGCTGTCATCGCGATTCAAAACAAAGCACCTTAGTGGGTTATTTACAGCCAGCCGCCCAAACCGGTTTAGAAGTCCGTTCAGACTTTATGGCTGAACAAATCGAAACTTACCCGGATCACGTTAAAGTGCATGGCCTGCATAAAAGTCAAAAAACGACCCTTGAAGCTGAAAAGCTGATTCTGGCAGCTGGGGCTTTTGGCACCACAGGCCTGCTGTTAAAATCAGGCTTTGGCCGTAAACTACCGGCTCTGGGCGGTTACTTTAGTTCACACCCACAATTTATGTCGTTTGGCCGTTTTAAAGAGCCAGTAGATGCCCATAAAGGCGCCTTTCAAGGGGTTAAATCCAAAGACCCGATTTTCCGTCAATCAGGCTTTAAGCTTGAAAACGTCTTTGGCCCGCCGATTACGATTGCCATGCTCTACCCCAAACTAGGCGGGGCCCATCAGCAGTTTATGAAGCAGTATCGCCACTTAGCCTGTGTCGAAGTCGCCGTGCGCGATGAAGCCGTAGGCAAAATTAAGCTGGGCAAACACGGTAAACTCATCATCGATAAACCCTTAACCGATCAAGATCAGCGGCGGCGCGATATGGGCATGGGGGTCGTGAACCAGATGTTTGTGACCCTGGGCGCTGAAGAAGTTTTACAATCGCCCTTTTACTTTGGTCTGCACCTGATGGGCGGCAGCCGCATGGGCAGGGATGAAACCAGCTCTGTGGTCGGCGAAGACTTTTTAGTCCATGGTGAGTCACGGGTTTATGTGGCAGACTCGAGCTTATTCCCCAATGCTCCAGGGATTAATCCAGCCCTGACGATTATGGCGCTGGCTGAGCGTCTGAGCAAACAGCTGATTAAAGGTAAAGCCCATGTCTAAGTCTCAAACGTTTAAGTCTGAATACCTTACCAATCGCCAGCTACAGGTGATTAACCGCCTAGGTGATCTGATGTTGCCCCAAAGCGGCGAATTTCCTCCATTCAGCAAACTGGGCTGTATTACCGCGATTGATGAAATTGTGGCCTATTTGCCAAGCAGCGATCTCAATGATTTAAAAATGCTGCTTAACGTCCTCTCAACCACCCCTGATGCGGTGCTTAAAACCATGATTAAACAGATGATGGCGCCCGACAACTGGCCAGAGGCTTTAGCTTCAACCTTACGGATGCTGGATACGGGTCTGCGCGGGATTATTATGAGCCTGTATTATTCTGGCCGCAAAGGACCGGATTATCAGGGTCAAAGCCCATTAGAACTAATGGGTGTCGAGATTGTGCGAGTGCCCTGCAATCAGGAGGCCAAATGAGCGTAACAGCCTTTATGATTCTGGTTTTTGGAACCTGTGCAGTGGTCGTGTTTATCTGGTGGGTGATGTTTAAAGCTCTGACCAGTCG
>CAJYHH010000308.1 GCA_913773825.1 Candidatus Sericytochromatia bacterium
TAAAACGGTACTGAACCGCACTGGGCGCACCATTGGCTATTCAGCAGCTGTGATGCTTTGCTCGCTGGCGGCACTTTTGATTCCTGATGTGGATGCTTTACGCGGAACGGTCATCAATCTGCTGGTAGTTGTTGTGCTCGCCGCGGCCAATGCCTTAATTGTGCTGCCCGTGCTGCTTTTAACTCTGGATGCCTGGCTAGACTGGCCTAAGGCTTTGTCTAAGCGGATGTTGGCCTGGCAAAATATTCACCGCTGGCGTTGGCTGGCTCAACAGGTTACAGGTTCGCCCAGGCGTTATGGTCTGCTAGCGCTGGTGCTGCTGCTGGGTCTGGCCTGGCCGGCTAGGTCTTTAAAACTCTGGGAACCAATGCAGACTTTAGCGCCTAAAGAAGCTGAATCGGTTCAAGCTGTCAATCTGCTGGCTGCTGATGGCTGGGGGGGAGAAGTGATGCCGATTCAGATCTTGGCTTATGCGCCTGAGGGGCAGTCAATTCTGAGTCCAGAGGCCCTGACTTCACTTTATGCTTTAAGCCGTGAACTGCAGGCTCGGCCTGAGATTGCGGCTGTGCAGGGAATTGTTCGTGCGAATCAGCCGCTCAGCCATTATCTGGCGCTATATGGTCCGCTGAATTTGTTTAGTGGGATGATGCCTGAGTTGCCGCTGGTGCGCCAGACGCTACAGGGTGAAGTGACTTTAATCAGTGTCTATCCTCGCCAGCTGATGAATATTGCCCAGGCTTATGGCACGCTGGATTGGCTAAAAGCTTATGCTCAGGAGCATCCAGAACTGCGCTTCGTAACAGGTGGGCCTGTGGCGCGTGCCAGAGCGCATACAGAAGCTATGTATGCGCCTTTAGGCCTGATGCTGGGTCTGATTCTGCTGGGGATTTTGGGCTTATTGTCTTTGTACTTACGCTCATTGGTGCTGCCCTTAAAAGCCGGGATCATGAATTTTTTGCCGATCTTAAGCGCCTTTGGGGTGATGGTCTGGGCTTTTCAATGGGGGGGCTTTGATACACGTCCTGGAATTACCAATATGGTGCCGCTGACGCTGTTTTGTATTGTCTTTGGTCTGAGTATGGACTATGAAGTCTTGATTTTAAGCCGGATTAACGAAGCCTGGAGACAAACCGGTGATGTCCGGGAATCGGTGGTGACAGGCCTGTCGCAGAGCAGCGGCATTATTACGGGTGCAGCCCTGATTTTATTAGGGGTGTTTGTACCGGGTATTTTTTCGTCTTCACAGATAGTTCAGGAAATTTCGCTGGGCATTAGCGTCACGGTGTTTTTAGATGCCACAATTGTCAGGCTTTTGCTGGTCCCCAGCTTTATGATGCTGATGGGGCGCTGGAACTGGTGGTTACCAAAAGGGTGGTGAGTTATGAGGGGTGGGTTTTAAATGCAAAAATGCAAGGCGAAGAGTCGCAAGGCCTTGCGGCTGTATGGGAAAACCCACAACCCAATTTTATGCTTCTGCTGCTTCGGGTTTATGGGCTAAAAAGGGCTCAGCGAGTTGGGCTGCAAAGCCTGTGGGCATGGAGTCGTTTTCAATGCCGACGGCTTGGGGGGTGAGATGGGGACGGGGATTGAGATAGGTGCCAAAGATCAGGTCCCAGAGCACTAAGGCACTGCCGAAGTTGCTGTTACCTTCTTTAAGATCACGGGAGTGGTGAAGGCGATGTTCGGCCGGGCCATTCACAAGATAGCTCAACGGACCGATGCGAACATCCAGATTAGAATGGTCGAGGATGCCTAAAAAACTATTGGGCATGATGTACCAGAACACCACTTCTGCTGGAGCGCCCAGTAAGATTATCAGGCCAAACATACAGATTGGCTGAAAGAAGCGCTCAACAAAGTGAGAGCGTGAGTTTTTGAGGACGCCCATTTTATTTACGCTATGGTGCAGGGCGTGATAACGCCAGAGAAATTCATAACGATGCATCAGGCGATGCTGAATATATCGACCCAGATCAGCTAAGAGATAAACCAGTACCACCTGTAACCCGAACGCTAACTGGCTGGGCCAGAGCCCGTAGCCTAAATGCGCCGCCGTCCAGAGCGCTATCGCGCCAAATACCCAGCTGCTCAGGGCTTCACCACTGACCGCTCCTAGACCTGTTCCAAATAAGCCGTGGCCAATGTCATTCAGCTCCTGGCCATCGCTGGCGACCCAGTCAGATCGAGCGGGCAGCCATTTTTCGAGCATAAACACCAGTGCCACAAAGCCGATGCTGACTAAGCCAAACGCTTTAAGCGGCGATTGCCCTAAACTCATCAGCCAAAACGTCATGCCAATGCCGCCGCTCATCAAAAGCGGAAACATCAGATAAGGCAGGAGCTTACGCGCAAATAAGGCCATCAGTACTCGTTAACGGGTTTAAAAATGGGCTGGAATACCCTGATTATAACAATATCAATCTTAACTTTGCTCAATGAAATCTAGAGGTCAGCAAGGCCCATCCTGGGTGATCCGGGGTTTATTTTCTGTCTCCTGCCTACTCCCTACCCCCTACCACCGACTATAATGATCCCATTCTTCAAGCCAGGAGCGGGCCGATGGGTTTTGATTTTTCTTTAACGGATGAACATAAAATGGTGCAGGACACCGTGCATAAACTGGTGCGCCAGTTTGACTCCCAGCATGTGGAGTTCCGTCGCCAGATTTTTAAAGAGCAAGTCTACCCTGAAGCACTCTGGAAAGCCTTTTGTGATGCGGGCTTGATGGGCTGCGTGATTCCTGAAGAATATGGTGGCAACGGCATGGGCCTGCTGGCGATGACCCTTGCGTTTGAAACCCTGAATAGCTATGGCTTTGGCAGTCCTTTGTTTGTGATTACCGCCATGGACGCTACCTGTATTCTCAATCATGGCTCTGAAGAACTTAAGCAGCGCTTTTTACCTAAAATTGCCCAGGGCGAGCTCAAGCTCTGTTATGCCCATACGGAGCCTGATGCCGGCAGCAATGTGTTTAATACCCAGACTGTCGCTAAACGCGAAGGCGATGAATACGTGATCAGCGGTCAGAAAGTGTTTATCACAGCCCCTGATATCTGTGACTATATGCTGGTTGTCACCCGCACCAGCTCCTTTGAAGACGCCGTAAAAGCCGGTAATAAATCTTATGGCTTATCGCTGTTTGTGGTTGATTTAAAATCCCCTGGGATTGAAATGCAGATGCTGCCTTTAATGGGTTTAGAAGGCAGTAAACAGTTTGCGCTCTTTTTCGACAATTTAAGAGTGCCTGCTGAAAACTTAGTGGGCGAAGAAAATCTAGGTGCCAAAATTATCTTTGACTCCCTTAATCCAGAGCGGATTCTGGCCGCTGGGATGGCAGTTGGCATGGTGGAACTGATGTTACAGCGTGCCACAAGTTACGCCCGTGAGCGTAAGGTCTTTGGTGGTAAGCCGATTGGGGCTTACCAGTCGATTTCACACCCGCTGGCCGAAGTTAAAATTCAGCAGGAAGCCGCACGCTTATTAACTTACAGGTCGGCCTGGGCTTTTGATCAAGGCATGCCAGCAGATGTTGTCGGCAATTATTCGAATATGGCCAAGCTGACTTCAGCAGATAATGCAATTAAAGCCGTTGATCAGGCGATTGAAACCTTGGGCGGTTATGGCTTTTCAGAAGAGTATGAAATTATTCACTTCTGGGCCACAGCACGCGTGTTAAAAACCGCGCCGATTACCCGCGAGATGATTCTGAATTTTGTGGCTGAGCACAATCTCAAGCTGCCGCGCTCTTATTAGGTTCCAAATAAGATTTTTTGCTAAGCACAGGAGGTGAAGATGCGGCAAACGGTTCAGAACAACATCGCTGGATGTTTGCTGCTGTTGACTGGCCTGCTGACAGCCTGTAACACGCCAATAGAAAAAGCAAACCCGTCTGGGAGTCTGGTTGCGCAGGATGCTCGTTTTGAACAGATTCTGGCTGCCAATAATCGCCGTACTGAGCTGTTTCGCTATGCGCCCAATCTTTACGTCTTAGATTTTATTGATCTGGATACTCAGGCTGACATGCTCAATCGGATTGCGGCGTTGGTTGAGCTGGCGGATGCCCCCCGTGACAAAATTCTCAGCAAAGCAGAAATTAGCGAATTGTTAGCTAAAGCTGGTCGCAGCTGGCGGACGCTTTATCATGGTCATGATTATCGGGCTGCTGATCTGGCGCGATTTTTTAGTCTGGCCCAGACTCAGCCGAGCCCGTTAAATGAAGCTGAAAGTCAATTATTGTCCTTGCTGCTTGAACTCAAATTTTTTAAAGCTGAAGTTAGAGATTCGGTTAAGCAGTATGTGGCGCTTGAGCCCGCTAAAGCGCTGATTTCGATTCCTGAGGACGCAAACACACCGGCTAAGCCCAGTGAGCTACGTGCTGAGTTATTCAGTCATGAAGTACGCCATGGGCTGTACTTTACGGATCAGGCTTTTCGGGAGCGCTGCCGTGAGCTCTGGCTGGCTCTGCCTGAGCCTCAGCGGGAGCCAATCAGAACATTTTTAAGTCAATTGGGCTATGACCTGAATCAGGAAAATTTAGTGATTAACGAATTTCAGGCTTATTTAAGGGCTTCTGACCCCACTGACTTAGCCGGTCGTCTGGGTCTGAGCGAAGCTGAACTTGAGACCATCAGGCAACAGCTGCCTTCGGGCTAGGCTTGTGATTTCGATCTCAAAGAGCCTGCCAGAGTGTTAAACTGCCCATACATCTGTCGATGTATTAACAATTGGCGTTGCTTTCCATTTAGCTGATGCGCCCAGGAGACTTGTATGTCAGATACTCATGCTTTTTTGAAAAATCTGGGGATTGAAGCTGTTTCTGCCCCTTGCTCAACCGGCCTCGAATGGTTCGGGAGCACTGAAGATCAGTATGATTCTTTTTCGCCGGTTGACGGCAAAAAAATTGGCTCTGTTGGCAAAGCCAGCATGGCTGATTATGAACGCGTAATCGCTGTAGCTGAAAAAGCCAAAGAACATTGGGCCAGTCTGCCGGCCCCCAAGCGCGGTGAAATTGTCCGCCAGATGGGTAATGCTCTGCGTGATGCCAAACAAGACCTGGGCATGCTGGTGTCTTATGAAATGGGTAAGTCCCTGCAAGAAGGCCTGGGTGAAGTCCAGGAAATGATCGATATCTGCGACTTTGCAGTGGGTCTGTCACGTCAGCTTTATGGTCTGACCATGCACTCTGAGCGCCCCAATCACCGCATGTATGAACAGTGGCATCCGCTGGGCCTTGTCGGGATTATCTCGGCCTTTAACTTCCCGGTTGCGGTCTGGTCCTGGAACTCCATGATTGCGGCGGTTTGCGGCGATGTCAGCATCTGGAAGCCCTCTGAAAAGACCCCGCTGACCGCTGTGGCCTGCTTTAACATCATTGCCAAAGTTTTAAAAGACAACGATGTCCCTGAAGGTGTGATGAGTCTGATTGTCGGTGATGTTG
>CAJYHH010000309.1 GCA_913773825.1 Candidatus Sericytochromatia bacterium
CTGAGCCAGATTAAACCAGTCTTCAAATAAACGCTGGGATGTGGGTTCTAAGGGCTGTTTGCTAAGATAAATTGCTTTAAGCAACTCAAAATGATCTGTCTGAAGTTCGTTTAGCAGTTTGCAGCGCTGTTCTGAACGTAAGGCTTTAAGACTTTGTTTGAGTTCAGCGAGCTCTTTTTGCAAAGCTTGAATCTGAACTTCGGTGGTCTGACGGATTTGGGGGATTTTAAGCTGAGTTAAACGCTCTTGCTGGAGCCTTAAGCGTGTAGTGAGCTGTTGAATCTGCAAGCTGAGCTGACGAATTTTTTCGTCATTTGCGGATCGAGCAGCATGAGCTGGATTAAGGCGAACGGCATTTGGTTTAAAGCCAATCTGCCGAGCTGGCATCTTGAATGTCTGGGACATGTTCTGGTCTTGCTCTGCTTAATGCTCTACTAGCTTGATCATTTATAAAACAAAAGGACTCCAGCAAGCTAACATTGTAACATGGCTAAAAATCAGGGCATTTTATGCCTGAAAAATCGATGCATAAGAGATCTTAAAGAATTTAAAATTTTTACTCACTTAACACTCAACCCGCCTAATATGTTAGTCTGCTGATAATAAAGGTCTGGAGTCTGCCTAATATGCACCGCATCACTCTCTGCGCCACTTTGACCTTGTCCTTGCTGACAGCAGGTCTGACAAATCCTGCTTTACCTGGTTTTTTAGCCCCGGCGCTTGCTCAGAATGCTCAATCACCTAAAACGCGACCGATTGTAGCGGTTTTGCCCACTCATGCTACGCCGTTTAACAATCTGCTGTTGCAGGTTTTACGTCGCGATCTGACTGAATATGAACCCACACTGATTAACGTCACGCTGGGTGATGACCCCGCAGCGGCTTTGGCTGCAATCCGTCAGGCCAAAGCGACAAACGCAGCGCGTGTCCGCGTGGGCGATCGGGAGCTCAGTGAGATTGAAACCCGCTGGCTGTTACAGTCCGAGATGATTCTGGTTGCTGACTGGAGCTATACGCCGTTAGCGCTGACAGGTCCTCATGCTCCAACTCCGTCAGAAGCTGCCTGGACTTTTAAACTTGAATCTGATTTAACTGTTCAACTGCACCAGCATCGTCTGGACACTGAGCAGGCTGAGCCCATTCAGACCTTTGACGAAGTGATTAAAGTCGGCAAAACGATTCCGATTCCAGATGTGGCGAACTTGCAGCGTCTGGTTCAAGAAGTCTCGGGCATTGAAGTCGACATCAACAATGGCCTGCATCAGGCTGTGATTCTGGATGTTGTGCGCAAAATTCCGACTTTTCAACAGCTGCAGCAACAAGACCCAGCGACTTATTTAGAAGCCGAAAGTGGTCAGGCTCTCGCTGCAAGCACCTTCCCTGGTTTAAGTGCCTCTCTTAAAAATCTTGATTCTCCACCCGCTGGTGATGGCATTGCCTCCAGCAATGGCGATACGATTGTACTTAATCCCGATGAAGAAGCTCGGATTGATACCACTTATCTGTTTGAGAATACGTTTAAGCGCGGTAACCGAGACGTAACTGAAACCGTTGCCTTTGGTAAAGTACGCAGTTTTGATGATGACAAACCGGTAGTGCACATTATCGGTGGCAAAGACAAAATTACGGGTAATGAAGCTGTTGTCCGTAACTCTAAATTAGGTCTGAATGTCGATCTTCGGCTTGGTACGGTTCCGCTCTGGATTACGGGTGGCTATCAGTTACAAGGCCAGATTGCGCCAGAGCAATTTTTTAGACCGGCTGCCCAACTAGACTTTGAATACAATATTGGACAGTGGTTTGGTGTGTCTGAACTGTTCCTGACCCTGGGTGGTGGCGCAAATATGCCCGTCACATTAGATCAGAATTCGTTAAATTTGCAGCCACCACCGATTCAGGGTATCCCCGTACAGAGTCCTTTTACAGCTGCAGCTTTAGGCATAACCGGTGAGTTGGGTTTCTTAAAACGCTGGTTTTTAGGGCAAATGATCATTGATACCGGATTATCTGGCGGCATACTTTATGGTCTTTTGCTCAACAGTGGTACTCCAACGCCAGATAATCCCAGTACTCTAACCTACGGTGGCACAGCCAGACTGGGTGTTTCTTACCAATTTACTCCGGAATTCATTATCGGTCTACAATCGGGCTTTAGATATTATGCTGACGGTTATTGGACAGCCTCGATGCAGCCAGTTGCTTTTGGCCCGTTAAGCAGTTGGGGCCCGATTCTGCAGCTTAACGCCAGCTATACGTTCTAAATTTTTCAGCTGACAGGTTGAACAAAATTTAGTGACTCGGCGTCACAGTCAATGGGTCTGCATTGCTGGCCTGTGGCAAGTGGTGAGTGGGGTGTAAAAAATTAAAGAGCTTATGGCCTTGGCCATGTTTTCTTTAATCTTTTATCTACCCCTCAGAACTCATAACCCACCACTACCGGGTGCGCCCGGTCATTGCTGCTATAATAATCCCAGACCGAGGTGTCACCTTGAGGAGTAAGCCTATGAGAATCTGTCGTTATCTGCCGAGCTTACTGGCCGCTGCCGTCCTGGGGCTGCCAACCCTGATGACTACCGGACCTGTTCAGCCGGTTTATGCTAATCAAAGTGTTCAGTTAACAGACGTCAGTTTTGATGCCGTTACCGGTGAGGGCGTTAACTCTGCTGATGCCCGAGCAGATGCCTTTCGCAATGCGATTTCCCAGGCTGTCGGCGTCTATGTTCAGGCTGATACCGTAATTCAGGACTATATCACCAAGTCCGATAAAATCCGCACCAGCTCGAAAGGCTTTATTAAAAGCT
>CAJYHH010000310.1 GCA_913773825.1 Candidatus Sericytochromatia bacterium
ATCACTGTCATGTGGACGCCTCCCCTAAGCGCCGCGAGATGATGAGTGATGACGTACTTGAAGCCTGCTTAGATGTGCTGGCTCGTCATGAGTCAATCAAAAATGTGGATATTACCGGTGGAGCGCCTGAATTACACCCTCGTTTTAAAGAGCTTGTGACACGCGCCAAACAATTAGGCAAACATGTGATGGTTCGCCACAATCTGACGGTGACATTAGATCCCCACCCGATTACAGGTGAAAGCCAAAGTGATCTGCCTGAGTTTTTTAAAAGCCAGGCAGTTGAAATCTGGTCATCCCTGCCCTTTTACGAAACCTGGATGACCGATCGCCAGCGCGGTCGGGGAGTGTTTAATAAAAGCCTGGAATCGATGCGCCGCTTAAATGTGGTTGGTTATGGCAAAGAAAATTCAGGGCTGGTCATTAATCTGATCAGCAATCCAATTGGCTCGTTTTTGCCAGCTGGCCAAGAAAATCTGGAAGCTGATTTTAGACGGAGTTTAGCCAAAGAAGGAATTGTGTTTAATCATCTGTTTACCCTGACCAATATGCCAATCAAGCGCTTTAAAGCTGAGCTAGAGCGCGCAGGTAATTATGAAGCTTATCTTGAAAAACTGATCAAAGCCTTTAATCCTGTTGCAGCCGAAGGTGTAATGTGTCGAGATCTGATTTCAGTCGGCTATGACGGTAAAGTCTTTGACTGTGACTTTAATCAAATGCTTGATCTACCGATTTTTGCTGATCGCACTAACATCAAAGATTTTGATGTAGACAGCTGGCTCTTGCGCCCCATTCACTGGGGAGATCACTGTTTTGGATGCACCGCCGGCGCAGGCAGCTCCTGTACAGGCACAACAGCCTGATGCATGCTGCGAAAAGCCAAGCGATTGTGCTGATGACCAAAACGCCTGGTTATTTGCCGGTTAAAACCCGCGTGGCCGTTGATTTAAATGAGTCCATTGCGATCGAAGTTTATCGCTGTTTTTTACGCGATATTGGGGATAAGTTCAGAGCTTTAAAGCTGCCCTTACTCGTTCACCATCTACCGGGGCAGGCTGATGAAGAGCCCATCTTGAGAGAATTATTAGGCCCAGTAGATGTTTATCCCCAAAGCGGCCATGACCTGGGAGCACGGATGCAAAAGGCTTTTGAGCAGCATTTTGCCCAAGGCTGGGAGCAATTGCTCTTAATTGGCGGCGATTGTCCAGATCTGCCACCTGAGCTGTTTGAGCAAGCGTTTAAAGCACTTAAAACTCATAACTGTGTGCTGGGCCCGACTTACGATGGGGGCTATTATCTGATTGGATTTAATCAATCAGGTTTTGCTCCAGCAGTGTTTGATTTTTCGGACTGGGGAGCTAAAACGGTTTATGGCGAAACTATTCGCAGACTGCAAACGGGCAACGTGACTTATTTTGAACTTGAAACCCGCTCAGACATTGATACCCTGCAAGAACTCCAGCAGGTTTACACTCACAACCAGCAAGGCTGGTATTCAGATTCTCATACCATGCAACTGCTCAAACAGCTTTGGGATAAACCTTAAACGAATGAACCTGCCAGAAAAGCCTCTTCATTTAAATCCGATGATTTCAGTCATCATGCCCGTCTG
Source organism: Candidatus Sericytochromatia bacterium (assembly GCA_913773825.1). Classification (GTDB taxonomy): domain Bacteria; phylum Cyanobacteriota; class Sericytochromatia; order UBA7694; family UBA7694; genus CAJYHH01. Next base: position 1,613 of record CAJYHH010000310.1, read on the forward strand.
GCGCGAAAACAATCTCAATCACCAACTGGATTTACTCTGGCAACAGCAATACCCAGAGTTCGAAATTATCGTAGTTGACGGCGATTCTGAAGGCAGCTCCATTCATTTTCTGCCTGAAAACCCTCGAATCAAAACCTTGATTAGCCCCCGCAAAGGTCGAGGTTATCAGCTTGCGGCTGGTGCAGCCCTAGCACAGGGTGAGATCTTGCTGTTTTTACATGCCGATACTCGTCTGCCGCCTCAGGCTTTTCAACAGATTGCTCAGCTCCTGCGCCAGAATCCAGAACTTTCAGGCGGGGCGTTTGATCTGGGAATTGATTCAGCAGAACCTATTTTTCGCTTACTTGAAACGGTTTCTTCCTGGCGTAGTCGCTTAACCCGTTTGCCTTATGGCGATCAGGCTTTATTTCTGCGCCGATCTGCTTATCGAATCATTGGCGGTTGTCCAGAAATTCCGTTAATGGAAGATGTGGGCCTGGGTCAACGCCTTAAGCAACATCACCTCAAGCTGGGCTTTATCTCAGAGCGCGTCAGCACATCCGCCCGACGCTGGAAAAAAGAAGGCATGATCAGATGTACCTTGCGTAACTGGACTTTGCTCTCGCTCTATCTGGCAGGTGTGAAACCCGAACAAATTAGCCAGTGGTACCGTTAAGATTCGCTCGTCAGTCATCTCATTCTCAAGCCAGAAAAACCAGTTATCCATTCATAAAAATTTTTCATTCTGTAGGCATAGCCGGATCCCGTAGGGATTGTCGAAGAATGTGCTTGCTCCTGCCTCGTACTTGCCACTCAATCCTGTCACACTTCGACAAGCTCAGTGTGACAGGCCTTTTGACTAAAAACCTAGTCAAAAGGCCCAGTATAACCGTTTAAAGCTTCTTAAAAGCCGCTTCTACAAACTGGCTGGCCGTAATAATTCCGATGCTGCCTTTGACATTAACCACCCAGTTACCCTGTCGCGCCCAAAGATCGGTATTGGAATCTTTGACAACATAATAAGCTGAGTCAGCCAATTCGTATGGAATCACGGCCTCCCCAAAGATCGTGCGTTGCAGCAGCCATTGGCCCATACCGTAGACTCTGACCGTTGCGCTGGCACCACTGCTATTGGGGCCGTACAAACAGGCAATTTCATTGGTTTGAGGCGGCAGCGACTGAGGCTCTTTTTCAAACGTGCCCATATAGCTTTCTGCTTCGGTACGCGTTACCAATGAACAAGGTGGAACATCTGGGCCTTTAGTCTCAGGTGTACTGATTTTACTGGGGTCAAGGTTAGCACTGGCGCTGGTATTGGTACTGACGCTTGTACCTGTTGCCCCAGTCGAAGTGCTGGTATTTGTTGTACTTTGGCCATTGACCGTTGTACCTGTGTTGTTTGTAGTAGGTGTCGTTGAGTTAGGCGTCTGAGAACCAGAACAAGCACTTAAACCAAAGCAAAGCAGTAAAACCAGGACAGAAGTAGAAGCAGATCGCAGCATGGGGAATCCTCCCGAATCACTTGAGTTTGGCACCTCTTCGGCACCGACAAACTCCAGACTAGACCTCAAAAGCAGATCCCCCCATGAGCTAGCTCACACTTTTCAGCCCTTGCCAGTCACAGTTTGAATCAGCGTTAAATTGCTAATTTAGGCTACCTAAGCGGGTTTCAAGG
>CAJYHH010000311.1 GCA_913773825.1 Candidatus Sericytochromatia bacterium
TACGCTGATTTCTACAACTTGTCTGAGTAAGCCAGTCCAAGCGGAGCCTGAATTTAACCTGGATGTCTGGCAAGGAGCAAAAGTTTTTTATCAGCCAGGTTTTTCGTTTTTAGATACAGGAGCCCTAAACCAGGCCATTGCACCTCAGGCTTATAGCAATTTTAGCGGCACGTTTCTGAGTCAGGGCGGTGCGATTCAAGTGATGTTTGACCGGATCTTGATCGGTGGAGCCGGATATGGTCTAAGCGGTTTTCGGGCGGCTTCAGCTTCAGGTCAGACACTCAGCGTCAGTTCAGGTTATGGCTTATTTCAGCTTGGTTACGTTGTCTTGCGGGAGCAGGGTTTTTCGGTTTACCCCACCCTGGGTGTTGGGTCTGGCAGCGTTAAACTGACAGGCTCAGAACCCTTAAATAAACTGTTTGGTTTTAACTCAAACAGTGATGTTTTTGATTTGCAGAGTTCACAAGTTTTGCTGGATATCGGTGTCGGTTCAGATTACCTGATTGATTTTAATGGTGATCCGGCACATGCTACGGGTTTGGTTGTGGGTCTTAAGCTCGGTTATTTGCTGGTCTTGTCTCCACCTCAGTGGGAATCAGCCGGACGACCGGTAGGCGGCTCGGTCCCCAATCTCAATGCTCAGGGGCCTTATTTGAGCCTGTCTCTTGGCTTTGGTACCCAACGAGAATAGTCAAATTGCTTCTATTGGATTGAAAAGTTTGTCTGGAATTTGATAGTTTAAGCACAGATTTGAAACTGGTTTGAGCATGAGATGATCATAAAGAGCCCGGTTATTATTTGCCGGGCTCTTTGTGTTTTAGATGTCTATGCGATATCTATGCGATATCTATGCGATATCTATGCGATGTCTAAAGGCAATTATTCCATTTTGGCGTTGGTTTTACCTGAATCTTTGTCGTAATACAGGATAATGCGATTGATTTCGTCTAGCTTAACGTTATACCAATAAACCTCATCATCATCTTCGTCCTCATACCACTCAATGCAGAGATCCCAATGGACGGTTTCAATATCTGGACGAAAGCGAATATGCAGGGTCTGGCCATCTTCGAGAGTGTCTTCCAGCAGGCCATCGCTCCATTCATCTGATTCAGATTCGCCCACATAGACCTGAGTGATATCGTAGCCAGTGGAATTAACCAGATCAAAGTCTAGATTGGCGTTTTGTACGGCTCGTTTAGTTGTTTGGGTCTTAAATGCAGGCTCAGCTTGAACGGGCAGGATTTGGTTGGCACTCAGGCAGACACATGCTGCCAATAATAAAAAAGACCACTTTTTCATGGATTTACCCTTGTTCTGTTTTGCTTGGAATACATGACAGACAGGGTGAACTTCTGAAGTGTTCAAGCCCCTTTAAAACTTTTTTGGATTTCGACCTGGCCTTCATGGACACGATAAATCGCGTCGGCTTTAGCAGCGAGTTCAGGATTATGGGTGACGAGAATTAAAGTCTGATGATGGGCTCTGGCGAGCTCTAACATCAGTTCAGCTACTGCTTCAGCTGTGTTTTCATCCAGATTGCCGGTGGGTTCGTCAGCCAGTAATAACACCGGCTGATGCAACAAAGCTCTGACAATCGCCACGCGCTGCTGCTCACCGCCGCTTAAGCGATCTGGGTATGAGTGTAGACGTTCGCCCAGACCGACTCGCTGTAGCAAATCTTTGGCTTTGTCACTTTCGCGACCACGGCCGTTTAGCTGTAGCGGCAGCAGGACGTTTTCTAAAACAGACAGACCAGGCAAGAGATTAAAAAACTGAAACACAATCCCCAGTTTTTGGCGTCGAAACAGCGTGAGCTGTTTTTCGCTAAGTGAAGTAATTTCCGTACCGTCAATCCAGATTTTACCTGCACTGGGTTTATCGAGTCCCGCAATCAGATTTAACAGCGTACTTTTGCCAGAGCCACTGGCACCCAGCAAAGCAGTAAAACTCCCGCGTATAAACTCAATGTTGACTTCACGCAGCACGTTTTGCTGGGTTTCAGCTTCTCGATAAGCCATTGAGAGACCCTGAATTTTAACCAGTGATTCTGCCATTAGTTTTTGCGAGCGGCTAACGCCACAGCCGGAGCCTGAGGTGAAAGCTGACGGGTTTCTTGTTCGAGCAGCGCCAATAGCTGACTGATATCGATGACGCCGCTAAAATCAATAATTCGCCGACCAAGCAGAATATACACTTCGGGCAATAAGCCGCCAGCGTCGCCATAAGCCGTCAGATGTTCAATCAGCTTGGGTAAAACACGTCTGAGTTCACCCACTGTAGTGCTTTCAGCCTGACAGTCATTTAATTGCAAACGTACGGTTCCCTGTTGATCCATGACTCTGACATTGAGCTGATCCTGGCGAACCAGCCCCAGCATAATCCGGCGTTCAAGCTGAGCCCCCCAGGCCTGCAACTGCTCACTGGCGCCCAGTAATTTAACATTTTCAGGGCTGGTTTTAAGCGCTTTAGCGCTTAGCGCTTTGAGCTCTGCTTCGCTTAGGTCAGTTTCAGACTGATTGCCTTCGCTAGAACGCAACTCAGAAGCACCTGTGGCAACAGCCAGGACTTTTTTGTTGCGAGTGTCTACTTCAACGCTGACTTCAATCGTCTCTGGTGAGGCTCCCATGGCCAGAACGGCTTCATAAGCTTCCTGACGGATCGCAATTAAATCGTCGTTGGTAGGATTAATCAAGGTGCGCTCAACGCTATCGCGAATTAAGCCTAAAGCCGCGCCAATTGCAGAAATCACTTCTGTATGTTCAACAATTTTATGCTCAAAGCCCTGATGTTTGGCTGCAAAGGGCACAATCGCCATGGCGCCACCCCCGCCACCGACAAACTGAATCAGATCTGGGTCTAATTTATATTCACGCACTAATTGTTTAATTGTCGGCTGAATCTTTTCGCTGGCCCGCGTCAGGATCGCCTGTGCCAGACCATCAGCAGAAGTATTCATGTCTTTTGCAACACGCTGCATGGCACTTTTGACGGCATCAAGATTGGCTGAGCCATGTCCTGATACTTTGACTAAATCTAAATGCCAGGCCGCTTCAGTCGGGGTGACGGTGTAACCTTTGCCATCACGGGTGATTTTAAGATAATCACTTGGGTCACCCTCTTTGGGACTAAAAAACGCCAGGCTGGCGGAGCTAAAATCTGACACATCTGAAAAAGCCGGGTACGCCAGATGGGCAATATGCGCACTGCGTGGGCCCACATCAGAG
>CAJYHH010000312.1 GCA_913773825.1 Candidatus Sericytochromatia bacterium
CAGGTGTGGGTGCTGTGTCGGGCAAATGGGCTGATACCGATGTTCTGCTGCTGACCAGCACCAGTGCGCTGCGTTTAAAGCTGCAGCAAGCGACTGCCCAGCATCAGGTAATTACGGCAGGGATTAACAAAAGCCTGAATCCAATGGGTGATGGCCGCACAGACAACGGCCTGCCTGAAGCTCATGCTTACAGCGTGCTTGGTTTTGACGCCAAAAGCGATATGATCACCATTCGCAATCCTTGGGGCCAGACCGAAGTCAGTGATGGTAACGGCCCCCGTGATGGCCTTGATGACGGCACGTTTAAAATGCCGCTGACTGAGTTTAAATCGACCTTTAGCATGATCAGCTACTCTGGGAAGAATTAAAAGGTTTAGAGTGGCGCCTAGCGCCACGGTGTAGGCAAATCGGGGCTTTGCAGTCTGGTTTAGAGAGGAATTTTGTGTTTGGCTGTCTTTTAGCCCACTAAACCTCGAAGCTCCAACCGACGACTTTGTTGTCACTCACCCGAATCCGCAGGGTTCAACTAAACAATGCCCTCTGGCTTTTCAAACCCCCACAGCTTTTTTCACCCCTGACGCCTTGGCTGTGCTAACCTGAATTCAGCCTAGATCCAAGGTGATTTACGTGTCCGAATCCGTTTCTGCCGTTTTGCTTGCGATCGGTACCGAGCTTAGCTCGGGCCAGGTAATCAACTCAAATTCAGCCTGGCTGGCCACTCGACTTTCTGAGGCCGGCTGTGAAAATATTCTTCACTGGACCATTCCTGACGATCGCGTTTTAAACCGCGAAGCGTTTGAATCTGCTGCTGCTCAGACCCGTCTGATTATGGTCAGCGGCGGCTTAGGGCCTACATCTGATGACTTTACCCGTGATGTGATCGCCGAATGGCTGGGGCTTGCTCTGAAATATCATTCCCCATCCTGGGAGCGAATTGAAGCAAGAGCCAAAACTTATGGTTTTGCTTTAGTTGAGTCTCAGCGCCAGCAGTGTTATTTCCCTGAAGGGGCTGAGATCTTTACCAATCCAGCTGGAACCGCTGATGGCTTTGCAATTAAAAAAGATGGTCTGACGATAATTGCTCTGCCTGGACCTCCGCATGAAATTCAGGCCATCTGGGAAAGTGTGCTGGCGGATTATCTAAAACCCCTCATGCCGGAACGTGCACCGGTGGCGCTGTATCGCTGGCAGTGTTTAGGGATTCCGGAAGGCAGTCTGGGTGAAGTAGTTGAGGCTGCTTTACAAGATGAACAAGGGCTGATTACGGGCTACCGCGCTCATGCTCCCTATATTGAAGTGAAGCTTTGGATTCCTACTGATCGCGATCCCTCACCTGTATTGCAAAAGCTTGAAGCCGCGATTGGCGAATGGATTGTGCTTAAAGGGGATGAAGACGCTGCCTCGCGCTTTTTAGCCGCTTTGCCTTCACAAGTTCAGATATATGATGCTGTCACCGGCGGTATGCTGGCACAGCGTTTACAAGGTGCTGCTATACTCAGTCAGGCTGCTGTTCCCAAGCTTCAGCTGACGACTGCCTGGCCTTTAAGCACTGAACCTCAAGCGGGTGAGCAGATGTTGCAGAATCTGGGCTTGGCTGAGACTGAGCTTGGCTTAGTGATTGGTGGCATCAGTGAGAAACGCTGGAGCCTGGGCCTGCGCTTGGGAGCTGCTACACGCTTTGAAATTTTTGAACTGACTTTTAGCGGGCCGCCTGAGCGCAATGCTCGCAGTGTTTGTGAACGAGCTCTGATGAGCTGGTGGGAGTGGCTACATGAAAGTATTTAAGTGTCTCAGTGCGCTGCTGCTTGCAGCCTGTCTGATTCTGCCTGTCTGGGCGCGTGAAGCCCTGACCCCTCAGGAAGCACCTGACCTGTTTTTTGAAGCCGTTTATAAAATGGATTATATTCAGGCCTGGCAAGTGTTAAGTCGTGATAGCCAAGAGCGGATTATTAAGCTGGTGCTCGAAACTGAAAAAGATCCGCGCTTACAGTCTGATGCCTTGCGCAAGTTGTTTGAAACAGGGGATCGAGCGGTACAGCGTGGTTTTTGGACGCAGCTGCGTCTGTCGATGGACATTGAAACCTGGAATAAACAGACCTTTACAGAACTGACCAACGAGCAGAATCAAGCCAATCAGAATAATCCCAATCCTCAAGGCCGTCTGGTGCGCGTTATGCCGGCGGATATCACCGTGATTGTTAAACAAGAAAATCAAAACTGGAAATTCGGCTTTACCGAGAGTTTTTTCGATCGTCGTAAACCCCAAGCTACACCTAAACCTGCGCCGAGCGGTGCCCCGACTCAGCCAGGTGGCCCTAAGGGAGGAACCTAAATCATGAGAAAGACCCCATTTGTGGTTATGAACGGTCAAGTGATGGACCAGAGCGAAGCGCTGGTCCCGATTAATGACCGCAGTTTTTTATTTGGTGATTCACTCTATGAAGTGATAGCCACGCGCAAAGGCCAGCCCTTTTTTACAGATGATCATCTGGCGCGTCTGCGCGCGACGGCTGAAGGTGTTCATATGTCTTTGCCCTGGGATGACAGCTGGTTTAAACAGCAGATCCGGATGGGTTTAGATCAGCTGCCGCTGGATGAAGTCTATGTGCGGATGATTGTCTCACGCGGCAGCGGTGACTATAACATCGACATTGACAGCACCGCGACAGAGCCTTTGGCTGTGTTTATTTTTAAACCTTTGCCTGTGATTGCTGAGCGCTTTGAAACCGAAGGCTATATTTTGTCGGTGTCTGAGACGCGTCGTAATCACCCGCGCAGCTTAAACCCAGCTTTTAAAACCGGCAATTATCTCAATAATATTCTCTGTTTGTATGAAGCTAAGGCTAAAGGCGCCGATGACGCCCTGATTCTGGACTTAGACGGCCATGTGACTGAGGCGACAACCTCTAATCTGTTTATGGTGAAAAACAACGTGGTCTGGACCGCTCCGCTGGAAGTAGGGATTCTGGATGGGATTACCCGTCGTTACATGCTGGATCAAGCTCGTGCTCTGGGCTTGGAAACCCGTGTTGAACCCTTTGATCTCGAAGCGATTCGTCAGGCAGATGAAGTCTTTGTTTCAAGTACGATTAAAGGGGCGAACCCTGTTTGTCGAATTGATGATCAAGAGTACCCCACAGGCTATGGCCCGATTACCCGTCAGCTTGATGATGCTTACTGGCAGTATGTCGATCAGCATTTAGATCAGTATTAGTTTATTAATTATGGGCCGTGGGCTATGAGCTATGAGCAAAGACGAATGGTCTTGATTGTGCAAAGCTTACAGCTTATCAGCCAGAGTTTAGAGTCCTGCTCAAGGAGTTGTGTATGAAACAAAAAAACCTGAATTCTTTCAAAGTGTTCTCGATGACTGCCTTATTGGCTGTTTCGCTGAGTAGCTGTGCAGCTCAGGTTCCTTTAAGTGCAACTCGCTCGGGGCTGGTAGCCGATGCCAGTGCAAATCTTCAGGCCAGTGCAGTAAATCATCCCGGTGGGCCAGTTTCACTGCCAGTTCATCTGAAGATTAAGCGGGCTGAAATTGAAGTTTCAACAGCTGAGTTAAATAAACAATTTAAAAGTATTCTGGCGCTGAGCAATGAACAGCGTTTACGTGAGCCCTTATTGAGTACGCTAGATGGGCATGTGCTGCAGCTGACAGGTAAAGTTAAACCGGTGTCGTTTGCGCCAGAAATTCCGTTTAAAGTGACAGGTGATCTAACGGTGCGGCCAGGTAATGTGCTGCGCTTTTCACCGACTGATATTCGCGTAGTTGGAATCCCTTTTAAGGGTTTAATGGATTTAATTGGGTTGGAACTGGCAAATCTCGCCAAGTTTAAAGATCGCTGGGGACGCGTTGTACAGGCCGGCAACGACATTGACTTAGTGATTGAAAAGTTTACCCAGGATGCAGTGATTGAAGGCCAGATGAAAGAAGTAAAAACCGCAATCAGCGGCGTAACGGTTATTTTCTGATGAGTAAGTCAACCCAAGCCAGTCAGGCAAGAAAACAAAAACAGGCTAAAACAGCCAAGCGTCCCGTTTATCTTTATCTTCACACTCACTGGGACCGCGAATGGTATCGCAGTTTTGAAAATTATCGCACCCGCCTCTGCGGTGTGCTGGAAGATATTCTTGATTATCTTGAAGCAGACAAACAGCGCGTGTTTCTGCTCGATGGTCAGACCATTGTCTTAGAAGATTATCTGGCCCTTTATCCTGAACAGGCGACCCGTCTGCGCAAGCTGATCGAAAGCGAACGTTTACATGTTGGGCCCTGGTACGTCCTGCCGGATGAGTTTTTAGTCAGCGGTGAATCTTTAATCCGCAATCTGCAATTGGGTGTCCGTCAAGCGGTCAGCTGGGGTCAGCGTGAACTCTATGGCTATCTTCCCGATATGTTTGGCCATCCGGCCCAGATGCCGCAATTGCTTGCCAAAAGTGGCTTAGCCCCTGCTTTGATCTGGCGGGGACTAAATCCTGCTTCAGCCTGGTTTAACTGGAAAGGCCTCGATGGTACGGCTTTGCCAACGATTCATCTGACCAAGGGCTATTATATGGATGCTCTGCATCAGCCTGAGCCCGCCTGGGAAACCTTTGGTGAGTTTTTAACGGCCATTGCAGCCGCCACACCAGAAGGCACACCGATGCTGATGCCAATTGGCGCGGATCATATGGGCCTGCCGCGAGATTTGGACAATCGTCTCAACGAAGCCCGTGAACGCTTCCCGGATTATGACTTGCGATTAGCTTCACTGCCAGAATATCTCAAAGCTTTAAAAGCCTCTGGTGCGCCAACTGAATCCCTCGCAGGTGAACTGCGTAAAGCCGGCGCTCCTTATGCCTATGCTCTGCCGGGTGTCTGGTCTACTCGCCGTTATTTAAAACAGGCCAATGATCGCGTGCAGACTTTGCTGGAACGCGAAATTGAGCCCTTAATGGTCTTAGAGCGTCTGTCTGGCGGCAAACCTGCTGCGCCCCTGCTCTGGCAGGCCTGGAAATATCTCTTGCAAAATCAGCCCCATGACAGTATTTGTGGCTGCAGCATTGATGAAGTCCACCAGGATATGCTGCCGCGCTACCGCTGGGCAGAAGAAATTGCGGTTGATTTACGCGCCAAAGCCTTTAAACAATGGACCGGAACAAAACTGGGTAATCACCCTGGTAAACATCTCAACTTCTTTAATCCCGGCCCGGCTACTTATAAAGGCAGCGTTCAGACCTGGCTG
>CAJYHH010000313.1 GCA_913773825.1 Candidatus Sericytochromatia bacterium
CTTTGCACCCTTACCCCCGACAGATTTTGTGCTGCAGATACGCTGTGAACCTTGATACGATTCGGCAACAGTGAAGCTGTATGTGGGCTGCGTTGTAGGCGACGTGAATACATCGTTTGGACGTGATAGGGGGCGGTATTTTTCTGTGGCACTTTCCTGAGGTCACCCTCACTGGAAGTTATCCAGCATCCTGCCCTGTGGAGCTCGGACTTTCCTCGCACAGCTTTGTTTAACCAAAAATGCGCGCAATCACCTGTTCCACTTTCATTGGTCGTAGTCAGAATAACGAATCAGACTGATGACGTCAACTGGCTAGTAGCGGGTTGTGGCTAGCTCATCGCCCGGCTGTGTATCACAAAACGTCATTTTCCCAGAGACCACAGCCACCTGCAATCCTTAACGACCAGCAACTAACCGCCAGCAACTAGCTCCTAGCCACCAGCCTGCGACTGCCCTTATCATGAACCCAGACCGCTCAAGGAGCCAGTATGAAGATTCTTGCCGTTTACGGGAGTACCGGCCAGGACAGCCAGTCCTTAAAAATGATTCGCGTGATGGCCCAGGCCGCTGAAGTCGCTGGGGCAGTTGTTGAACCGCTGGATCTGCTCGCAACACCCTTGCCTTTATTTAGAACCGACATCAGCTTTGCTGAAGATCCGCTTGTCAGCGACGTGCGTCACCGCTGCGCAGAAGCAGATGGCTACTTAATGGTTTCGCCAGAATATCACGGCTGTATGAGCAGCTGGATGAAAAACTTTTTTGACTTTCACTATCATGAATTTGCCGGCAAATTATTTGCCTTAGCAGCTTCAACTGGCGGCAGTATGGGTGTGAGCTGTAATACCCAGATGCGGGTGGCGATTCAGCATTGTCACGGCTGGGCCCTACCCTATCAGACGGCGGTCAGACAAAGTGATCTCGACGAAGCAGGTGAGATTCACAACCCAGCTGTAATTGACCGTCTGCAGCGTATGGGCCGTGATTTAGTTATTTACGGACAATTGCTCAATCAACAGCTCGCCCAGGATAAAGCGGCGGCAGCTCAGGTTGACAAATCCCAGCGGCAGGCCTTTGGCTTTGCTGGCTGGTATGTCTAACAGGTCGTTCTAAGACGTGTTTACAGCCTGGCTGCGCGATCTGCGCACCTGGCGCGGACGTATCTGGTTGAGTCTGTTTTTGATGCTGGCCCAGTTAGGCGCAACCCTCTTGCTGATTCCCTTAGCCAGCCAGCTTGAGCAGTTTTTTCACAACTTTGAGCTCACGGGCTTTTGGCGCTTATTGGCGATTGTTGTTGGGATTTTCTTAACCCGCAGCGCTTTAGAATATACCTTTCGTTTTCAATTGGGCTGGGTCGCTTTGGCCTGGACAGCCCAACAGCGTCAACGTGCCTTTTCAAGCCTGTTACATACTCGCTGGCAAGTGCTTCAGACTTACGCACCAGAAGAACTGCTCACAACCCTGAGTGACGATCTTGAGCGTTTACGCACCGGGGTTCAAGCCCTGCTGCAACGCTTATTGCCCAGCTTGTTACAACTCAGTGCCCTGATGACCTGTTTGCTGCTGATCTCCTGGCAGTTAACCCTGCTGCTGTTCATTTCTGCCCCTCTTTTAGCAAGCGGTGTACATCGTCTTGGTCAGGCGCTGGCCAATGGCGGAACCCATCAGCAAGAGCGTCTGGCGCGTTTATTATTAGAGCTCGGGGAAGCTTTACAGCATAGTTTACCGATCAGGCTTTACCATCAAGAGCAGCATCAAGAGCAGCGTTTAGCTGAAGCCCAACAAGGCTGGCTAGACGCTCAACGCAGCACCCTTAGCTGGCAGGCGCTGGATCGCCCGCTGCTAAGCAGTTTGCAGATTATCGCAATTGCGGGCTTATTAGCGGTCAGCGGTTGGCTGGTGCATTTAGGTAAACTTGATGGCGGTGAGTTACTGGCCTTTGCCACGGCTTTAGCTTTAGCAATTGATCCAGGCCTGTGGGCAGCTGAGTCCTGGGGCCAGCTTCAGATTGCCCGAGCCTCCTGGCAGCGTTTAGTCACCTTGCTGGAATTACCCCAGCAACAGTTGATCGTAAAAACCGCCTCAGATTCAGGCGATTTAGAGCTTCAGCAACTGGGTCATAGCCGCGCAGGTCGTCAGATTTTTAAACAACTTAATTTTAGTCTTAGACCCGGTCAGCGGGCCGGCCTGACTGGGCCAAGCGGTGTGGGTAAATCAACCCTGCTGAGCTTGTTAGCCGGGCTTGAAGCACCAGAGACCGGCCAGATTGATTGGCCGGCTGACTGGTGTCAGGAACCCGATGCTGTTTTACTGGTCCCTCAGCGTGCAGCCTTATTTAATCGCAGCCTGCGTGAAAATCTTTGTTTGGATCGAGATTATTCGCCAGCAGAACTCAAAAAAGTCTTGGCGGTCTGTGGGCTCAGCGAGCGCGTGGCATCTTTGCCAAAGGGGCTAGATACGCCTTTAGGTGCTCGCGGCAGCTGGCTATCTGGCGGAGAACGCCAGCGTGTGGCTTTGGCACGGGCACTTTTAAGACAGCCCCGTTTACTCTTACTGGACGAAGCAACTTCTGAGCTGGATACGGAACTTGAGGCCAGCGTGTTAAACGGCATTTACAAAACCTGGCCTGAGTTGAGCTTACTGATTGTCAGTCATCGACCAGCCAGCTTGCATCAGCTCTCACCTGTATGGCATCTTGAAGCAGCAGATCAGTCAATCTGTGCGCCAAGTCAGGCGCTAAGCCCAGGAGCAGCAGTTGTGCTAAATCTTGAGTCCGCTCACCAGGCCCTTTTAGACCCAGATTCAACAGTCCGCCTTAAAGCCATTGAAAGCCTGCAAACCCTTGGCAGCCCAGAAGCCATCCCCTGGTTGGTAGAAGTGCTCAAACACGACCCTGAAGCATCTGTCAGAGAACGGGCTGCTGCTGCCTCGCGCTGGTTATCAGACCCTCAACGCCTCGACAATCCCCGCGACCCTTACGGACAGTTTCGGATCTAGGACAAAAGGAGAGTTTATGCGCACTACTCATAACCGCCAGATGCTCCGTATTCGGCGCTTGCTCAGCCAAAAACGCAATACCCACGCAAAACACGCTCTGCGCCGTCTATTGGTTAATGCTCCCCGTCATGCTGAAGCCGTTTTTGAACTTGCCAAACTCTCTGAAGCCAAACTCGATCAAGCTCTGCCGCTTTATTTAAGAGCGCTGGGGATTAATCAGCGCTATGCTGATGCATGGTATCGCCTGGGGATGACCTATGAGCGCGGCGGGCTGTTTAATAAAGCGGTCATGGCTTTTTTAGCTTATCTGAGACTGCGTCCGAAACCCACAACCGGCAATGTCTACATGCGTTTGGGCCATTCACTGGATCAGATGAATCGTGAAGCCGGAGCAGTTGAATATTATTTGCGCGCTCTGGCTTTAGATCCTGAAAATCCGGCAGTTCTGTTTTCGCTCTCACATAGTCTGCAAACGCTGGGTGATACAGATTTGGCGATTGAATGTTTGATGAGTATTGGGCGCATGTACCCGGCACGCATAGGCCTGACTTCTTTGCTGATGGGCTATATGCTGGAAAAACAGGGCTTATTTGAGTCAGCAATGGAATGTTATGCCGAAGCCCTAAGACGTGAGCCGCGTCAGCTTTTTTGGCAGCTTAAGCGCGATCTGGCTTACCCCTTAGTGCCAGAAAGTCGCGCTGAAATTGACAACATTAATACCCAGATTGAAAAAGTTCTGGATAAAGCCCTGTTTCGTCTGCGCCATCAACCCGTTCAGATACCACACCAGCACTTTTATTTTTTGGGCATGATTCATGGCAATATTGTCCATACGGCTTATCATCATATTTTGCCTTTGCATCAGCGCCAACTGGTCGGTGAACTCTTTGAGCGCACTCTCCCTAAGGCCCCGCCATTTGAGCTCCTGCCCCGACGCAGTAAAAAGATTCATCTTGGAATTGTAGTTGCTGCACGCTCAGTTGGGCTGAGTTATTTTTATGCTGGCGCAACGGTTGATCAGCTGGATCCAGAACGTTTTGAAGTGACTTATTTTTGTCAGTCCCAAAATGTCGCAAGTCTGTTTAACAAACTCAACCCCTTTCACTTTCATGGGCGCCATATGAAATGGCAGATGATTCCAGATGATCTGTATCAGGCGGTTGAACTGATTCGCAGTAAGCGACCGGATGTTGTCTATTACACAGAACCTGCCTGGGACTTTTCCCAGACTGTCATGGCTCTGTTTCGCACAGCCCCGGTGCAGTGCACCTCATGGATGAGCCCTGGCACCAGCGGCCTGACGACCATGGACTATTTTCTTTCTTCGGTCTATATGGAGCGCCCGGACGCTCAGAATCAGTACAGCGAAAAGCTTGAAAACTGTAAAGAGACTTTTCCGTCCTGGGTAAAAAAAGTGGTCTTGCCGCCGCCCGCACCGCGTTCTGATTTTGGCTTACAAGATGACTGGGTGGTTTATTCCTGTTTGCAAAATCTGATGAAGTTTCACCCTGATTTTGATCATGTGGTCGCTGAAATTCTGCGCCGTAATCCCAAAGCTCATTTAATTATGCTCTCAGCCAAAGAGCGTCAGTGGCTGGCAGATCGCCTGATGAAGCGCTTTGAAAAGCATATTCCTGACGTGATGGAACGGATTTGGGTGTTCCCAGAACTAAGCAATCAGGACTTTTTGCTGCTGATGCAAAACTGCGATATTGCCTTAGACCCGATTTATTACGGCGGCGGCACTACAGCCTATCAGGCGATGGCAGCAGGCTTACCGGTTGTGACGATGCCCGGAGAACGCATGGTCGGCCGGATTACAGCTGGTCTGTATGATTTGCTGGAGATTCCCGATACCGTTACCGCAAGCATCGAACAATATATCGAAACCGCTGTAGCGCTAGGCCTAGATCCCGCCTGGCGTCAGGATATTCACCAGCGCACCGTTAGCCGCTTGGACCGGATTTTTGAAGACCAGCGCGCTGTGGATTTTTTCAGTAACTTTTTAGAACGTGTAGTAAACAAAACCCGTTCAGCTGAAAATCCAGCTCAGAGTTAGTTTAAGCAGAAGCCAGACATAAAGCTTCGATAGCCAGCAAGTCGTGAGCTTTAAGCGGTTTGCTCAGGCAGCCCTGAGCCTCTAGACTTTCAGCTCGAATCGGGTCGAGCGGATCAATTGAAGCCGAAAGAATCATACAGCGCAGGCTTTTACTAAACAGACTTTTGAGTTTACTTACGGCCTTTAAAAATCCCCAACCGCTCATACCGGGTAAACGCTGCTCAAGCAGAATCAAATCGGGCAATTGCTCTTTAAACGGGGCTTGGGCAATTAAAGCTTCAAGGGCACCTTCAGCAGAAGTAAAACGCACCACGCGCCAGTCAGCGTTATGACGCTGGATAAGCTGCTGGGTGACAAATAACGAAATGTCATCAGCATCAATCAGATAAATCGTCTGGCTCATGGCTGTTCCTTAAAGACATTAGGTTGAAGAGTGGGTTGAGAATCAGAAAGCGCAGCAGCAAGTAAGCTTTGAATGCGCGCTTCGAGTTCCTGATGCCTGCGATTGGCGCTGAGTTCGATAAGGCGTAGACATTCGGGATGGGCAGTCGCTTCGTAGACTTCTTCTAAAAGGCCGCGGGCTTCGTCGTACTGCTGCCGGGCAATTAAAACCTGGGCATAACCCAGTTGGTACCGGCTTAAACTTTGGATGTCGCGGGCAGCATTCATCAGCGCCAGCCAGATTTCAGCAGCACGGCTGTAATCTTCGGCCAGATGGGCCTGCCAGGCATCCTGGGGGTGATAGACTTTCATGCTTGAAAGTATAAACAGCCGACAACAAGATATTAAGATTATTTGATTGCAAAAATGTACAGAAACACTGAAAATCCCTTCAGAAAACCTTCAGTTTCTTTGATTTTTTAAAATCACTTCAGCAGACTTTCAGCAAACATTCAGCTTCAAGCGGTTTTTTCATCAGCTGTTTTTGCTTCAGACTCAAACGCCACACGGGTTTTAGGCAAAGACTGAGGATGGTTCAGCTGCAGCCAGGCAATCAGTTTTTCGCGTAAATCGACCCGCAAATCCCAGAGCTGATCAGCGTTGTCAGCTGACACTAAGACGCGTAATTGCAGGGTTGTCGCCTGAGCGTCAGTGACATGCAGGGCACATTTTTCGCCGTTCCAGAGCGGATGCTTGGCGACTAAGCGCTCAAGTTCGGCTCGCAGTTCAGCCACAGGCACGGTATAGTCAGTATGTAAAAACACCGTGCCCATTAGCTTAGCAGACGTATGCGTCCAGTTTTGAAAGGGTTTATCAATAAAGCTCGGCGTTGGCATCACCAGTCGCCGTAAATCCCAGAGCCTGACAACCACATAAGTCAGGGTAATATCTTCAATCGTGCCAAATTCACCTTCAACAATCACCTGATCGCCAATTCTGATGGGCTGGGTCAGCGCAATCTGAAAACCCGCAATTAAAGTTGCAATAAACTTCTGAGCGGCAAAACCCAACACCACACCCGCAATCCCTGCACTGGCCAGCAGACTCATGCCGACCTGGCGAATCCGATCAAAGGTCATCAGGGCCATCGCCACCCCAGAAAGCAAAATCAGAAACTTCAGAATGCTCTCAAGCATTAAAATCTGAGTCTGGGCTTTGCGCGCTTCACCGGTCATATCCTGAGGGCTTTGGCTCTCATAGTGATAAATCACCAGGCCTTTAAACTGGGCCACCCCGCGAAACGCAAACAGCGTAATCAGCCAGATACAGACCAGCGCCAGCCCGTGCCGGGTCCATTCATAAATCACCGGTTCAAGTTGCAGCAGCGGTAAAACCAGCAGCACGGGTAGCACCAGCAGCAACAGACGTGAAACCTGAGCCATCGGATCAATTAAATCCGTTGGCCAGCTCCGCTCGCGAAACAGATGACGCATAAAGCGCGTCAAGCCAGCGCTAATTGCCCAGCCAATCCCGATGACAATCAGCAGAAACAAGCTGCGGTCCCACCAGGAATGAAACAGGACCGCAGCTGGATTCAGAGCTGTTTTAAGCTCAGGCAGCATAAGCTTTATATGACGGACTTTAACAAATCATTTACCGAATGACTTCAAGCAACTCCACATCAAATAACAAGGTGGAATTAGCCGGAATCACACCCGGAATATCACGGCTGCCATAGCCCAGCTCAGGTGGAATCGTCAGTTTGCGAATCCCGCCGACTTTCATGCCGGCGACCCCTTGATCCCAACCTTTGATGACTTTGCCCGCTCCCAGCGGAAATGTAAACGGCTCATTGCGGTCTTTTGAACTGTCAAATTTGGTGCCGTTTGTCAGCGTGCCGGTGTAATGAACCCGCACCGTATCACCGGCTTTGGCTTCAATCCCCGTGCCCACTTTAACGTCGACAATCTTCAGGCCACTTGCCGGCTGGTTTTGGCTCTGAAACTGGCCTTCTGTATCTTTTTGAGCTTCATCGCTGCAGCGTGCAGCGGTCAGCAGAGTCAGCAGGCCCAGGGCCAGCGCAAGGTTACGAATACGCATATGATTGCTCCGTGCTCTTAGTTAAAAATCCACTTAAAACTTAACGATTTCAACCAGCTCAACGTCAAACAGCAAAATCGAATTTGGTGGAATTACGCCCATATCGCGGCTGCCATAACCCAGCTTGGGAGGAATCGTCAGTTTGCGGGTCCCGCCGACTTTCATACCAGCAACACCCTGATCCCAGCCTTTGATCACTTCACCAGCGCCCAGCTGGAATTCAAAAGGCTCATAGCGGTCACGTGAGCTATCGAATTTTTTGCCACTTTCAAGTGTGCCTGTATAGTGTACACGGACAAAATCACCGGCTTTGGCTTCAACGCCTTCGCCAACTTTTGTATCTTCAATTTTGAGCTCGTTAACAGCTCCAGTTTGTTTTTCGGTTTGATTGTCAGTCATTGATCGCGACTCCAGATGTGAGGTTAGTTTAAGATTGGAAGGTAGTATAAAGGCAGCGATCCGCGATTGGCTATTAAACCCTTAAACCCTTATGACTTACTTTAATAGCCCTTTAATGCCTTCCCAGACTTTTTGCAGATGTTCAATTTTGCTTTCTGGCAGCTGCTGATAAGGGATCTGACTTTCAGCATAATTAAGCCGGGGATTTTCAAGCTGGCGCAGCGCTTCTTCGCTGAGTAATAACTCCAGGCGATTGACAAACTCCTGGGCTAACAACACATTATTGCGGCGAATCCGCAGCTGACAGACCCCATCATAAACACCCGGAAACTTGCGCAGGCTATGCAGATACAACAAGCGTAAATCGAGCTGGCGCCCGCCAAAAGAGGCTTTATTTAAATCCACTGAGGCAATTTCTCGCAGCGGAATCGAGACGCTGCGCAAAGGTCCCCGCACCATCCCGACAATATTTTCAACAGTCTGATACTCAATCACCAAGCGGCCTGATTCCAGACGCAGCAGGCCATAGACCCGATACAGCACCTGACTGACGTAAAAGGGCAGTGAAATCAGCTCAGGGTTCATGATGCAGCCTTTCTGAACTGCCAGATCGGCTTAAGTTCACTTCGATAACTCAGATGATCACTGGGGTCGAGATCGGGCCTGACATCATCCGGAATCACTTCGTTATCTTCATCATCAGGGCCGGGTGCGCCGTTAATTAGCCAGGTGGCGTAGACTTCAGGGAACTTCCAGCGCTGGCCCAGATACTTACCCGGAAAGCTCTGCACAAAAGCTAAAAAATCCTCAAGATCCCTGACCTGGCTGCCCGACATGGCTTCAGCTAAGGTTTTACCGGCATAATAGCCCTCTTTAAGCGGCTCTTCGCCATAGACCTCAGGGGCATAGAGCGCCATTTCATGCACTTCCGCCAGCATCAAAGGCAGGCGCTCAGCATCAAAATCGACGTCTGGCTGCTGTACATAATCCCGATACAGCACCCAGGGCACCCCCTCTTGATTGCTAAACACAATCCCTAATCGGCTCAGGCTAAAAAGCCGCTGAGCTTCTGATTTTGAAACCTTAACTTCTAAAGGAATCAGATCACCTGGATTAAGGGTTTCAGTTTCAGCTAACGTCAACTGAACCAGACTATCAAGATAGCTGACTTTTTGGAGCGTCACTTCAGCAGCATTAAGAACACTGACGCTGGCGCCAGTCTGCTGGTTATAGCGACGAATCGGCGGGCCAATCCGGCTGCTGGCTTTAACCCCATCCAGACTGCCGCAGGCCAGCCGGGCAGTATAGACGCCGTTATTCGGTTCAAGTGCAACAATCGGACAGAGCAGTTCTGGCCAGGCCTCATCATTTTGGGATTCAGCTTGAGCTTGAGAGCGGGACTGAATCTGATTCTGAGCCCGTGCGGGTGTCATCAGCGTTATCAGCGCGATCACGGCTAGTGCAGACACACGATGTAAATTTAGACCTGTCCCGTTCATTTTGATGCTCAGTGCTCCGTTGTAGACTGGTTTTTTGGGCTTATTTAAGACCCTGAAGTATCATATACGAAAACCCTCAGGACTTGTCCATGGCACAGGCCAGCCTTCAGACTTCCCCTAAACGCTTACACTTCAGCAGTCGCTGGCTGGTCAGCAAACGTTTTGACTTAAGCTGCTTTGTGCTTTCAGGCCTGCTAAGTTTTGCCTTCTGGGGGCTGTATCGCGCCCTGGTTGATTTTGGCTGGCAGCCTGACGGGATGGCGATCTTAATCACCTATTTTCTGTTTACGAGCTTTCTGGACCTGCCGCATATTTTTCAGACCTTTGCCCGCACCCATGCTGACCAGACAGAATTTAAGCGCCGTAAACATCTTTACACCTGGGGACTGGCGCTGATTCTGCTGTCAGGCTTTTTGTTTCCGATCTCGGGTTTGGAACCCTGGGCGATCGGCTTGGCAGCGCTTTACGGCAGTTATCATATCGTGCGCCAGCATACGGGTTTTATCAGGGTTTATCACAGTCTCAATGAGCCCAGCCGACGCTTTGACCATCGTCTTGATACGATCTGCTTTCAGCTGGCAATGTTTTCATTTGTGGTCTATGACTATGTGGACATCAGCGATGAGCCGGTGATTCAGCTCAGTATTTTTGGCCCCCATTATGGCTGGTTTCCGGTTGTACCAGAAGGTCTCGGGAATTTTATTGTCGGTTTAGGTTTTGCCGCAATTGGCGTTATTGTCTGGCGACAGCTAGAGTTAGTAATTAAAGGGGAGCCCCTCAATCTGCCAAAGCTACTGTTGATGGGTATGGCCTTGCTGACTCATTTTTGTTTATTTGTGGTCGCTGCTGTGCCGTTTTTAGTGGCTGAAGCAATTGAAACGGCTTATCACAATGTGCAGTATCACGGCTTTATGGCCCATTATCAGCGCAGACGTTTTCCAATGGTTAAACACGTTGCACTGAAATGGTTAGGGGCTGCTCTGCTGTATGGACTGGTTGCCGGTGTGATCGAAGTAATCGGCTATACTCACGGTCTGTTTTATCTGCTGTTTGCACCCTTTAGTATGCTGACGCTGTTTCACTACTACATCGACGGCAAAGTCTGGAAATTCAGCAGTAATCCTGAACTGCGCTGTTTGATCAGCTCAGAAGCTGACTCAGTCACAACATCACATCCACAACATCAAAAAAACGAAGAACCCAAACTTTCATTAAATTAGCTTATTTACTTTTTGGTAAATACTTCTTTATAATCAGATAGCTCAAGCTCAACCTTTGAGGATCTGAATCATTATGCAAATCATCAAACGCTCAACTCTCCCCACTCTCTGTGCGCTCAGCCTGTTTGTTCTGGCTGGCGCCTGCCAGGCTCCGCAAGCTATTACTCCCTCACCCTCACCGACCACATCTGCCCAAAGCCCAGCTCCTATTCAGTCACCAACCCCCGGCCCCTCAACAACTCCTAGCCTGTCACCCACCCCGTCCAACTATCCTCGTCCTGAACCCACCCCCAATATTCAGCTGATGACTGAAGCTGATGTTTTAAGTAAAACAGAGCTTGTAGATCTGGATCAGGCCTGGAGCTCACCTGATGGCCAGCGAATGGTGTATATTCTCAAGCGCACCCAACAGGTCAGTCTCAAGCAGGTCAAAGGCGCCTATGTCACAAAATCTGATGCCTGGCTACTGGATCGCCCAACAGGGCAAAAAACCCAACTTGAATTAGGCGACTCGCGATTAAGTGATGTGCGGCTTGATTGGATCGACAATCAAAATGTGATTTTTACTGAATACAACTCCATTCAAAATCAGTACCAGTTGGTTCGATTAAACACCGCCAGCAAGGAGCGTAAAATTCTAGCTTCTTTTGGTGGACCGATTTATGGCGATCTCAGCGATGAGTGGTATTATTTCTATCATGAAAAGGGTGAGATTGAAGCCATTAACGTAACCAACGGAACTCGTAAACAATGGCCGCTCAGCGGTTTACTCGCCAATACCCACATCAATCTGCGCGCCCTTGCCGGTGGTAAGGTCATCCTGGTTGACGATCGTACCCGTTCAGATGCCATTTGTACGTCAATTTCGGGCCAGACCGCTTGTATTGCCCCCTCACCCCTGCCAGCTTTCCACGCCCATCTGCTTGACCCTATGAGTGGAGAAATCCAAGCCATTCCCTCTCTGCAAGGCGGGATGTTTAACGCCCATAGCTTGATGCCGTCTTTCGATGGGAGTTATGTCGGCGCAACCACAAGCTACCAAGAGGTAAGCATTGTGGAAACCGCCAGCCGTAGCGAAGTGCTTCACCTGAAAGATGCCAAGCTGCTCGGCTGGCTCAGTCCAGATCAGATTTTAGTCAGATACGCTAGCCGGTTTGAGGTTTACGATCTGACTCAAAAGCGCACCCTCAGCCAAACTCCAATTAACCAAGAAGACACCGTCTTCAGCTTTGATCCCGTCACCCAACAAGCGCTGGTGATCAAAAACGGAGGTAGATTTGAAATTTATAACTTTGCCCAGCCCAGCCGCCAGGGGCAGCTCACCAGCCTGACAGCTGATCTGCAGCTTCCGCTCTACGATCTCTACGAAAGCCAATTTAAACGTCCACTGTTTAAACAGAATCGTCAGGCGCAAAAAGGCCCCCTGCAAGTGTTTCGCCTTAAACCCGATGCTCAGGGCATCGATATCTTGCTAGATCTGCCTTATAACGCCCAGCCTGATTTTGTATTTGCCCCAAGTGACAAACAGTTCTGGTACCCGCTCTAAGCTCTCACGAGGGATTCTTTTAGCGCAGGCATAAAAATGCCTGTCTCAACTAAATAATCATTAGAATATATTTTGTTCAAAACTGCTAAAATAAACAAACCTCTATCAGGAGTTGCTCATGTCCTTTGCTCCCCTACGCCTCAGTGTGTGTCTGAGTTTGCTGTTAACAGCCTGCCAACAACCCCAGCAAACGGGACTTAACGCTTCGTCTGTCTCAAGCACAAGCAGCTCTAAGACGACATCTCTACCATGTCCCAGTCCAACGTCGATTCCGACAGCTGTTCCCACGCCTCCAGCCGTTTTACAGTCTGGGCCTCTGCCAGATATCAAAAGTCTGACCGAAGCTGATGTACTACGCAGGCAAGAACAGCTTCAGCTCCACGGATCCTGGCTTTCACCTGATGCTAGTCAGATGGTTTATTTTATTGAGCGCGAACAGCGCGTCTGGCTTAAACAAGGTGTAGGTGCCAGTCAGCAAAGATCTGAATTTTGGACATTAAACCTCAGCAACAAAAAACAAACTCGTCTTGAATTTAACGCTTCACCATTTGGTATTCACTTACAATGGCTTAACTCTCAGGACTTACTTTTAGCTGAGCGCGCCGGGATTCAGGGTTATCGTTTGACCCGTTATAACCTAAATAACGGAGCTTTCCGGGTCTTATTAGAATCTGCTCTCGCTCTTAGCAGCAAAAGTGCGAATCAGAACTGGGTTTATTTTATGCGTGAAGCAGGTAAAATCGAGGCACAGCATCTCGATACCGACGAAAGTAAGCAGTGGCCTTTGCAGAATCCTTTAACAGGTAAGATTACCATTGAGGCTTTACCCGACGGCAAACTGCTGCTATTTGATGATCGCTCTCCTGAAAACACCCTGCTTTGTGCGGGTCAATGTCCTCCTAAACCAGCCATTGTCTATCTTTCTGTGTTTGATCCTGTGACAGGCAAAGCAACAGCTATCCCATCTTTTCAAGGTACTGACTCCCTTCCTAACAGCATTCAAGCGTCAGCAGATGGCCGTTATTTGGCCTGGGCTCATGCTTCAGGCTTTAAACTGCTTGAGCTCAAAACCCTGACGCAAAAGCTCCAGATCACAGGGGCAGAAATGTTAGCCTGGCTCTCAAATGAACAAGTGCTGTTGCGTTATTCAGATCACTTGGAAGTCTATGATATTTCCAACAATCGGGTTATCAGCCAGATTGCAATTGGTCCTGACGATCAAACAGTCGGCTATGATGCCACCACTAGGCAATTCCTGCTCAAAGTTCGCGGCAACTGCGGTTCAGGCTCTCCACCCACACTCAAGGTCTGGGATCTGAATAACACCTCACAACCAGGATCGCTGCGTACTCTCCCCGAAAGTGCTCAGATTCTGGCCCAAAGTCCGCTGTTTGGTCAGACCCATTTACCCTTTGAACAGCCTCAACTGCTTGCAAATGATGGCCAACGGCGACAGAGTTCATTGAGCTTTTTTAAACTTCAGCCTCAGGGCCAGGGCCTGGAAACTATTTTTGAACTGCCCTATAACCCTAATCCAAGCTTTAGCTTTGAGCCAAATCAGATTGCCAACAGGCCCGTTAGTAGACCTTGGTCATTCTTCTACTGGCCACCCTTTTGATGGTTCTCAGGCCTGGACAGGCCTGAGAACTAGAAAGCGCTAATAGTGAACAGCGCGATACAGGGGTAAAGGCATATCCTGACGGCGAGTACCCAGTGAGTGATGGGTGCTTTCAGGATTCATGCGATCATACCAGAGTACACCGGCTTGATCGGTAATAATCCCCAGTTCAGCTTCGGTCAGCTGTTTTTTAATCAGGCCGTCTTCCACAATCGCTTCACCGTTTTCAGTAACGGTTAAATAACCTAGCGGGCCAATGGTAATTTCACGTTTGGGTGCAGACTCAAGATTGTCGAGCTGTTCTTTAGAGCTTACCTGGCGATAGGTAATTTGATTGGGATTACTGCTGGCCTTAGGATCTGGAACATAAGCTTCACGGACTTTATTGCCTTTATCGTCATCTTTGATCGTCATAAAGGTGCCGTTAGGTGTAATGTATTCTGTACTTTTGTCGCCATAGCTAAACTGGTAGCCCGGCACGCGTTGATGGCGGAAATAGGGTAAAGGCAGCGGCAGAATTCTTAAGCCTGCTTCCCAGCTGCTTTCGCCCGGCAGATTATTTGAATCTTTGCCAAACGACACACCGCCTAATCCCACTTCAAGCTCGTATTTGTCAGCAAAGCCAACACCGGCATAAACCAGTTTATTGGTGCCCACACCCGCTGTCAGATAGACATTTTTGTCTTTGCCAAAAGCGGCTATTTCAGCTTCAGCTTCAGCGGCCTGGTTCCAGAGTGAGAGTTCTCCGTAGCCGTCAAACTCAACTTTGTCGCCAAATTGTTTATTGACGTTTAGGCTGGCCCCCACATTGGTGTAAGTCCCGACAGTGGCATTAACGCTACCCACTGCTGACCATTCACCCTTGGTACCGTGATAGTCATTTAAATACCAGCTATTGCCAGCTGAGACGCCCACAAAGAACGGCGTCTGGCGGCTAAAGCCCACGCCAATTCCGGCATTGGCGCCATCGAGAACTTTATTGCGGGAATGGAAAGTATGGCTGACCCCCATACCCAGCATAATGTCACTGTTATTTGTGCCCTTGCTGGTTAGCGGCGCAGAAGTCCCTGCGCGCAGGCTGGCAACGGTTTCACGGTCACGGCCAAAGCTGCGGGCGTACTCTAAGCCAGCGCTAGGCGCAGCTCCGCTGCCGATCCCGCCGACATAGCTGCCAAGATAATTGCGGTTAGTATCCGGAATCTCTTTAACGCCTTTAATCAGCACCAGCTTGAGTTTTTCAAGCCTGGCGTTAAACTCCAAATCATTGAGCTGCTGCTGACCTGGTTTGCTGGTGTCGCGAGGTTTATTTAACTGATTTTCAAGCTCGTTAATCTGCTCGCGCAAACCTTGAAGCGTGTCTTTAAACGTCTCAAGGTATTTCTGTGAAAGCTGACGCTCTTGTTTGATGCTAAAGTCATCAAAGGTTTTTTCAGCCTGGGGCATCACTTCTTTTTCAAGCCGGTCAATGGTCTGACGCAACTCTGCGATCACGGGCCCACGCTCAGCGGGCTTACCCTGAACGGAGCTCTGCTGCAGAGTGTTGACTGAGTCAAAACTTTTGCTCAGGCTGCTGCGAATATCCTGAAAAATCTCTGTGCGCTTTTCAATTTCGGCATCTTTAAGCGTGGCGCCCAGCTCTTTGCTGAGTTTGTTGACACTTTTGGCGTGACCGGCTTCCAGACTTTCCCCCCAATCACTGAGGAAGTCATCGCCGATTTCAAGTTTGCGCACACCTGATTTTTTGTCGTATTCCAGATCCACTTTGGTGCCAAAGACGCCGTCCCATTCGTCCATAACCGCAATTTCACGGATGCTGCGCTGCTTGAGCACATCCACGTTGGCGGCGGCGTAGTCCAGTAGATTTTTAAAGCCGGCTAACTTGTCTTTGTTTTCAAAGACATCGTCATCCATCTCAATGGTGATTTTAATGCCAGCGCCTTCTAAGGCCCGGATCCGCTCATTCAGGGCGCCGATGGTGTCAGCTTTGGCTGAACCTAAGACTTTAGTCAGATCTTTGTCGTATTTGCGAGCATAAGCGTCCAAGGCTGTAGGTGGCCCCTGCTGAGCGGCTCGGGTGGATTGAGGACCAGGATCAGCAGTTTGGGCTGGATCTGGCGTACTGCTTTGGCCAATCACATTTTCAGCTCCGCTCAGCGGGTCTGTGGCAACAAAAGACACAATCGGGGCTTCACGCACCACTTCGCCGGTAAAGTTGCCGCCTGGCAATAAGCTATGAATTTCGTCGACGCCATAGACATGAAAGCCGTTTTCGTCCTGAATAATAACGGCGTCTTTATCCGCTTTGTCAGCAACTTTGCGCGCTTCGGTCTCAGCTTCGGCATGGGTTTTAAAAGTCCCATGTTCAGAGCGGATATGCAGATCCTTGCTCTGGCTTTGATCAGGGCCATTTACAAAACGCGCAATACGCGGGTAAGAAGAAATATCGGGCATAAAAAAAATTATAGCCTGATTGTCTAAAAAAGTTGCGTGTCAGGCCTGAATCAAAACGCTTGAGACATACAAAATGAATCATCGCACCAAAAAATATGCAAATGCTGTTTTTTGTCATTTTTAACTTCCTCAGGCGCTCTCTTTCAGGAGGAATCTAAGGCTATAATATCTTCACCTAAGTCAGCCTCGCGGTCGTGAGACATGAAGATAGAGACACATAAACTGATTTTTGAAGGGTCTCACTCCCTGATTTATCTGGTTCAAAGCCCAGATTATCAACAGCCTGTGATTCTAAAAGTGCTCAAAAAAGAGCAGCCCTCACTCCAGCAGCTGATTCAATTTCAGACCGAGTATGACTTGACAGCTGAGCTCAGTCTTTCAGGCCTGCGTCGTGCTTATGGCAAAACCCAGTACTATCACCAGCCAGCCCTGATTCTGGAATATATCAAGGGCCAGACCCTCCAAGCAAAGCTCAAACAAGGGCCCTTGCCGCTGGCAGAAACCCTTCAGCTGTTTATTGCGCTGAGCCAGACTCTCTCAGACGTTCACCAGCAGGGCATTATTCACAAAGACCTTAATCCCGCGAATATTTTACTTAGCCCTCAAGGGCCTTGTTTGATCGATTTTGGCTTGGCTTCCCGCTGGGATTTAAAAGTTTCTCATCAACAGCCGCTTGAGCAGCTTGAAGGCACTTTAGCCTATCTGGCTCCTGAACAGACAGGGCGCATGAATCGACTCGTTGATGCCCGCAGCGATCTGTATGCCCTTGGCATTAGTCTGTTTGAAACCCTGACCGGACATTTGCCCTTTGAAGCCCAGGACAGCATTGGTTGGGTGCATGCTCACCTGGCCCGCAATCCGCCCGATTTACAGGCTCACCAGCCCGATTTGCCGCCAGCACTGGCCAGGATTGTGTCTAAACTGATGGCCAAAAATGCCGAACACCGCTATCAGTCAGCAGCGGGTCTACAGCATGATCTAAAGCGCGTTTTAGCGCGTGAGCAAGAATTTATCCTGGCTCAGGCTGACACGCCCACCCGTTTGCAAATACCCCAACAGCTCTATGGCCGTGGAACCGAGACAGCAGAGCTTTTAAATGCCTTTAGTCGGGTTCGCCAGGGAAGCTTTAAACTGCTGCTGATTGCGGGAGCTTCAGGTGTGGGCAAAAGTGCCTTGGTTCAGCAAATCCAGCGCCCGCTGACAGAATCCCGCGCCCATTTTATCAGCAGCAAATTTGATCAGCTGCAGCGCAATATTCCTTATTCCGTTTTTACCCAGGCCTTTGGTCAGCTCTGTGATCAGCTGCTCAGCCGTGATGAAACTGAGCTCAAACACTGGCGACAGTGTATTCTGGAGGCACTTGGCAAGAATGCTCAGGTCCTGATTGAGATCATTCCCAAACTGGAGCAATTGATTGGCCCTCAACCTGCGGTACCGGCTTTAGCACCTAAAGAAGC
>CAJYHH010000314.1 GCA_913773825.1 Candidatus Sericytochromatia bacterium
CACGACCAGCTTGGCCTGGTTACCCGTGAGCCGGTTGGCGTGGTCGGTGCCATCGTGCCTTGGAACTTCCCACTGCAGGGAAAGCCGATTAAGGCAATGGGGCGAGACTTAATGGTGATCACGTTAAAATGGCTCCTGTACAGGCTTGCTGCCAGAGCCTGCGATAATGTTGATGGAGTTGTTGGGATAACACGTCTCCACGCATCACGCTACTTTGATATAAACGTTGACGCAGTGTCAGAGCCGCTTCGCGGCGTAAGGGCAGATTCTGAGCCAGGGCTAAAGCATGAGCAAAATATTCGGCTTGATTATGGGCAATGCCTGGTTCCCAGGCCACTTGGCGCAGCAGGCTTTCTCCGCCACGAGTCCATTCTGATAAGGTCACAATCGGTACACCCATCCAGAGCGCTTCGCAGCTGACTAATCCCCCATGATAGGGAAAGGGATCCAGTACCAGATCCAGATTCTGATAAAAGCGCAAATAGTCTCGATAACCTGATCCGCCATGAAAGCCTAAACGCTCAAAGCTAATCCCATGTTGAGCAAATGCTTGAGCAATCTGCATCCGGCAGCCTGGGTCTTCATAGAGGCGATGTTTAAGCTGCAGACTGGCCTGGGGTAAACTTTGCAGCAGACGACTCCAGAGCGCAATGGTTTGCGGTGAGAGCCTGCCAGGGTGATGAGCACAGCCTAGGCGCTGGGCAATTTGAGGCAGTTGATTGGGATTGCGTCCTGGCAAAAGCTGGGCGTCATAGGGTTCAGGCCACCAGATCCAGGAGTCTAACATCAGGAGCGATTCTCCCAGGCTAGGCTCTTGGCTGACAATCGGATCACTCAGGCGCCAGGGGAGTTGAGTCAGGCCAACCGGGCCGTTAAAGGTCAGGCCTGTTATTTGAATCGGTGCCGCTTGCTGAATCAAGATGGGCAAAGGGCTGAGTGAAGTATGTCCGGCCAGATCAACCAGAATATCAATTTGATCCGCTTTGATTAAGTCAGTTGCCGCCTGATCAGACAGTCCAGAGAGATTGCGCCAGTTGGGCATCAATTTTTTAAACTGTTGCTGAGCGGGATCCCAAGGGGATTCAACCAGGCTATAAGCAAAGATCTCATGTTCGTCATCGTGTTCTAAAAACAACATTTCGAGCAGTAGAGCAGCTGAGCAAAGCCGAAAATCCGGCGAAAGATAGCCGATTCGCAGTTGGCGATTGGGATCAGGTTTATTTAACGGCAGTTGTTTGGGCTGAGCAGAAGCATAAGCCTGTTGATAGCGCAGCAGTTCAGCTTCAGCCTCTGCCTGAGTCTGAGCCAAAGTCCAGCGCAGCAGCACCAGACGAGAATGCAGCAGAGGTTTAACTTCAGGCGGAGCCAGCTCTAGGGCGCGTTCAAGATCCGGTAAAGCGCCGGTTGTATCGCCGAGATTTTTACAGGCTTCTGAATAACGGGCAAAAAGCCTGTAGTCATCAGGGTGATGATCCATGGCGGTTTCAAGCAGCTCACAGGCATCCATCAGCTGGCGCTGGGCCTCAAGCTGATCCGCCTGGATCAGAATGTCAGTGATGTCATTAAGCGTCACGATTGTTATCCTGGACTCAGTATCTCACA
>CAJYHH010000315.1 GCA_913773825.1 Candidatus Sericytochromatia bacterium
AAGGGATTGCGCTGACAACCTTACATCAGGCGATGGATTTACAGACCGATATTTTTCACGGCTGTGGGATTCACGTCAATGTCGCTGAACAGATTTTGCAGAACGAAGCGCATAAAATCTCAATTGATTTAGCCGTAGGCAATTACAATCGCTCAGTTGATATGGCGCGCTTACTCGAACTGCCGTTTATGTGTGTACACACTCCAGCAGATAATTTAGTTCAGCATTTTTGGGAGCAGCGTTTTGCCGCTGAAAAACCCAAACGTGTGAATGAAATTGTCAAAATGCTTGAAACAGAGCCTGAGTATGCCGAAGCAGCTCATTACCATGCAGGCCCACGCTTGCTCAATGGCGCAGAACGCAACCGGACCGGTCGCATCATGGTCGATATGACGGGTGGAACAGACGCTGGCCCCAAAATGTATGAGCGATTGGGTCAGGCTGGCATCGGGACTGTTGTTGCCATGCATATGTCTGATGGCACCTTAGACGTGCTGAGCAGCCAGCATATTAACGTGATTCTGGCCGGTCATATGTCGAGCGACTCGCTGGGCATGAATCTGTTTTTAGATCAGCTGCAGCAGCGCGGCGTTAAAATTACTGCAGGCTCCGGCGTTAAACGCCATAGTCGCATCAGTAACAAAGGCGAGGTCTAAAGATCTCATGAAGCATCTGGCCTTATACCGCAAATGGCGCCCGCAGCGCTTTCATGAGGTTGTGGGCCAGGAGCATATTTCTCGGACTTTGCTTAACGCGATCCGGCAGGACCGACTGGCTCATGCTTATCTGTTTTGCGGACCGCGCGGTACAGGTAAAACAACATCTGCTCGTCTGCTTGCTAAAGCGCTGAATTGTTTAAATTCTCAAGACGGTGAGCCCTGTAATACCTGCGCCAACTGCGAAGAGATTACAGCCGGTCACTCGCTTGACGTAATTGAAATTGACGCGGCTTCTAACCGCGGCATTGACAGCGCGCGCGAACTGCGTGAACAAGTTCGCTTTAGCGCCAGCGGCGGGCGTTATCGCGTGTTTATTATCGATGAGTTTCATATGCTCACCAAAGAAGCGTTTAATGCCCTGCTTAAAACGCTTGAAGAGCCGCCTGAAAAAGTGATTTTTGTTCTGGCGACAACTGAGCCCCATGAAGTTCTGCAGACCGTGATCTCACGCTGCCAGCGCTTTGATTTTCAGCGTATTGGCACACGCGCAATGGCCGAACATCTGCAGCAAGTTGCCACAGCTGAAGAAATCGGGGTTTCAGCTGCTGCAATTGAAGCCATGGCCCGCAAAGCGAATGGGGGCTTGCGTGACGGCTTGAGTCTGCTGGATCAAGTGCGCGCCATTGGGATGCCTGGTGAAAGCCTGCCAGATCCGCTGGTTTATCAGACCCTGGGTCTGGTGCAGGAAGATGAGCTCTTAGCCGTTTTAAACGCGGCGTTTACAGCTGAACCTGAACCCATGTTAGCGAATCTACGCAAATTGCTTGAGCAAGGCCATGATGCGCTGCAGGTGCTTTCAGAACTCATTCAGCTGCTGCGTCATCTGAGCCTGGCGAGTTTGCCACCTGAACGACTGGAATCTCTGGGTGTGCCCAGTCATTTGCTTCATGCGGTTGTTGATTTAGGTCGCCGTCTGAGTCGGGGACAGATTGTTACAGCCCTTGATCTACTTTTGCGCACCAGTGACCGCTTACATCACTGCGCCCAGCCTGATATC
>CAJYHH010000316.1 GCA_913773825.1 Candidatus Sericytochromatia bacterium
GTGGTGATTAATCCCTATAAAGAGCCGGGCCTGACCCGTTATTGGGTGCCGTCTGTCCCTGAAAGCGCCTTATTTGGCACCGAGCTGATGGATGAGTTTTTTCAGGTGCATACCGGTGGCGATTTAGCTTTTTTAAACGGGGTCTTAAAAGCTCTGATTGAAACCGGTGGCGTCGACGAAGACTTTATTCGCTTGCGCACCACCGGCTATGACGAAATTAAAGCCCATTTAATCAGCCAGAACTGGGACAGAATTGCTTCATTAGCCGGCACCACAGAAACTGAAATACGCCGCCTGGCTCAGATGCTCAAAGAAGCTCGTTCGGCGGTGTTTGTCTGGAGTATGGGCATTACCCAGCATAGTCACGGGGTTGAAAACGTCAGGGCGATTATCAATCTGGCTTTGGCCCGCGGATTTGTGGGGCGTAAACACTGTGGTTTGATGCCGATTCGGGGTCATAGCGGCGTTCAGGGCGGCGGCGAAATGGGCTGTGTGCCCAACGCCTTACCCGGCGGCCGTGCGCTGACACCCCAAAGCGCTAAAGAACTAAGTCGCATCTGGGGCTTTGAAGTCCCGGACTGGCACGGCATGATGGCTGGCAATATGCTCGATGCCGCCCATGCGGGTAAATTAGATTTATTCTGGAGCATTGGCGGGAATTTTTTAGAAACCCTGCCAGACCCAGGCTGGGTAGAAGAAGCCTTAAATAACGTCCCTATCAGAGTGCATCAGGATATTTTGCTCAGTTCTCAGATGTTGGTCGAGCCTGGTGAATGTACGCTTCTGTTACCCACAACAACGCGTTATGAACTGACCGGCGGCGGCACAGAGACCACCACTGAGCGCCAGGTTGTGTTCAGCCCGGAAATTGATGGCCCGCGAATTGGTCTGGCACGCCCAGAATGGGAAGTATTAGTGGATCTGGCCAAGCGCGTCAAACCTGCTCAAGCTGATCTGATTCACTTTGAAGATACCGCCGCGATCCGACGTGAAATTGCCCAGGTCTGTCCAGACTATCAAGGGATTGAAAACCTTCAAGTTCAGGGAGATCATTTTCAGTGGGGTGGGCGTTTACTGTGCACAGAGCGTTTTCGAACCCCTGACGGTAAAGCCCGATTTGCGGCATTAACCCCACCTGAAGATCAGTTAGCACCTGGCCAGTTTAGACTCAGCACCCGTCGCGGCAAACAGTTTAACTCAATGGTGCATAAACTGACTGATCCGCTTAACGGTGCAGCCCGTCTGGATGTTTTAATGGCGCCCGAAGATCTGACTCAGTTAAGCATCAACAACGGTGATGAATTAACCCTTGTGTCTGAACACGGACAGATGCAGGGCCGAGCCAAATCGGTCCCGATGACGCCTGGTAATCTTCAGGCCCACTGGCCAGAAGCCAACGTGCTTTTGCCGCCAGACAAACGCTCAGCGCCCAGTGGTGTGCCTGACTATAACGTCAGCGTCAGGGTTGAGTTAAAGCCACTCAACCAGATTAAGCAGCAAACAGAGAATACAATCTAAAAAGCCCACTCAAAACATTGTTTTAAAAGGCCTGAGCTCTCGTTTAGATCGGGCCTAATTTAAGCTATCGGTCTAGAAAAATTGTTAAAAATCGGTTATGATCACATCACACTTGTATCGCCCTAACATTTGAGCAATCACCAAAGGAATTCCACCATGGACGTCGCAAAACTGGGTTATAGCTATCAAAGCACGCCGATCAGCACAGGACCGGCGCCTAACAAGCTGCCTGACTCTAACCCTTATAACTTGCCCGACCTCGGTGAACCACCCTCTAGTGAAGTCCGCATCAGCAATGATCGTCTGGATTTTATCAATCCGAATTTTTCAACTGAAAAAGCAATGATCTCGATTCAGGTTAAAAATGCCTATACCTTTGTAGACGGCCAAAGCCAGGCTGAAGGCAAAATCCGCTCGCCGTATTTACAACAGCAAGCTCGCGATCTGGCCAAAGACTATATCCGTAATCCGATTCGTGAAGCCTGGGCCAATCGTGAAATTGATACCGCTTCAGTGATGGCCACTGGTGTTGGCTTAGGCGTGATTGCCGCAGCAGTGGCCTCGCCATCTGACGTCCGTTCACGCATCACGCTCTACAAAGCTGATTTAGGCGACTACCAGCTAAAACAAAGTCTGAGTATCAGCAGTGGCAAAGGTGAAGTAGATGCTCGCGGCATCAAGCTCAATCTGAGCCCCAAAGAACAGGGCAACGCTCAATGGAACGTCGATCTGGAATACCAGAAAGAAGACAATCGCATCAACCTGGGCTATAACCGTTCTGTCTCGCGCGTCCAGGTCGGCCCTTCTACCGGTATCTCACACTTCCGCGCCAGCCTGAGTAACGACCGTCAACAGGGCACGGTAGCCAATCTGAGCTACCATATCAGCTACTAAAGTCAGATTAAGGCTGTGAATATCCCTGTTAATCGACTTAACGGCCAGATTCAGGATCTAAGCCGGCTTAAACAACTGGCTCAAAATCCCTCACAGGGCGTGAGTCAGCAGGACTTACGTCAGTTAGATCTGAATCAGGATGGCAAGTTAGCTGACAACGAGCTTAAAACCTTTAGCGATCAAAAGCTTAAAAGTGAGCTTAAGCAGCATTATCAGTCTGGCTCCGCGCAAACTGAACTGCCTTTGTTTCAAACAGCAGAACTCGATAGCAAAATCAGCCAGCTTCGTGAACAGCGCCAGCAACTGGTGAATCAAACTTTAGACGGGCTTAAAGGCAAAACCGAATCCTTTACCCGCAGCCTGTTAAATCACTTTGACCAAAACGAAGATGGTGCACTGGGTTCAAAAGAAATTAGCGCCATCCCACAGAAAGAACTGCTGCGCCTGGGCCAAGAATATGGACTTGATGCCCAAGACTTAAAACCCCTGCTTAAAAATCTACAGCTACTCGCCCGCGCAAAAGAAGCAGAACTGGCAGAAGCCCGGGATTTTAAGCCTGAAACCGCCTGTGCCCCCCAAGCTGAAATTGTTCTGGCTCCCACAGCTGAGCGTGATTTTGCCTCTGGGATGCGCCTGGAAGGGGACCCTGCTGCAGACGCCATTGCAGCAGCCCGTCAAGGCAAACAAGCTGCTGCGTTTAAAGCAGAAATACTTAGCCGTACTCAGCAAGATCCTGGGGTTAAAGCCCTGCTGACTCGTCTCGACAAACAAGGCTTCATGAGTCAGGAAAATCTCTTTTATCTCAAAACCATTACCCAGACTCATGGCCCTGAAACCGCTAAACGTCTGGCGCCTGTCCTGGATCAGTATTTGCAGGCTAAACCGGCTGATGCCCAGATTAAACCATCTGAACGCCAGACTTTTATCCATAATGTGCTCCAGGATCTGGCATTCCCTGAAGATATTAACCAGGGCGAAAAAGGCACTTGTGCCGCAACCGCGATTCAAATTGAGTTAGCCCGCCGCAATCCTGTTCGCTATCTTGAAACCGCCACAGCTTTAGCCAATAATCAAGCCGTGCAGCTTTTGCCAACGGCGCAGAATGAACGCCGAACCCTTTACGCAAACAACACGTTTAGAGGCGACAAAGACGACGATCGCAATCTATCTGCCCGCTTAATTCAGAATTCACTGATGAATCTGGGCCATCAGGCAGGCGAAAACGAGCTTCATTATTTTCATCAGGGCCGCTTAGTTACTTTTGATAGCCGGATGTCGATTGATACCGCCCAGGGACTTTCAGCTGACCAAAGCCTGAGCCAGGCTGCAAGCAAAATTCCTGAACTCAAAGGCCTTGAACCCCGGACCTTAGAGCGTCTGGGTGATGGGCTGAGCGAAGGCGAAATGGAATATGTTGGCCAAGGCTTTTTTGGCAATCAGTGGCAGGATCTCTCACGCCAAAACAAAGATAAGGGCTTTTTATTACAAGGCCTGGATCAAGCCCTTGAACAAGGCAAAAAAGTTACGGTCGGCTCTGAAGACCACGCCATGACCGTGCTTGAAAAAAGGCTTGAAGGCGGCAGGCAGTTTTATCGCGTTGCCTCCTGGAGTGGCGTCTATCAGATGACTCCAGAAGCACTCAAACAGCGCCTGACTAATGTCTTTGTTGATTCGTAAGCCCTTCATCAAGCCTTAGTAAGCCTTGAGTTGACTCCACCAAGTCGCGTTCATTTCAGGGACGCGCTGCTTTAAAAACACCTTCATTTTGTCGATTTTACGGCGTAAATAAGGATCCTGACGGCTCCAGTTTTCTAATAATTTAGCTTCCTGGGGGATCATCAAGGCAGCATAGATCTCCGCTTTATCTTCTTCTAGGCCTGACATGGCATAGCGGTTAATAAAACCAGGCTTAGGATGCACTAAATCATACTGAGGGCCTGTTTGGGCATTGGCACCGCCTGTGCCATAGCTAAAATCAACGGGATTCAGAGCAGCCCACTCAGGGTCTTTGTAATAGACACTTTTAAAGACTTGTTCTTCAAGCAGAT
The DNA here is from genome assembly GCA_913773825.1 of Candidatus Sericytochromatia bacterium. Classification (GTDB taxonomy): domain Bacteria; phylum Cyanobacteriota; class Sericytochromatia; order UBA7694; family UBA7694; genus CAJYHH01. The sequence continues at coordinate 4,461 of CAJYHH010000316.1, forward strand.
GATAAAACTCATGATGCACCACATGGCGTTGATAGCGCTCAGAGGACTCCCCGCGATAGACATCCAGATAGAGGATTTCTTTGACAAAATCAGGCAGAGCCGCTCGCTTTTGGCCAGCATAATCCAGCTCTTTGACCAGCGCAATCTGACGCACGCCTGCAAGTTTAACTAAAGCTAAAGGGTATTTAGCAAACTCCTGAGTAAACAGCTTCTGATAACGCAAATAGCGTGGTAATTGGCGTTCAGCAGCGCTTAGAGGTTCATAATGAACCTCGTTCCAGGTCGCTTTTGGCGGCTGCTCAGCAACTATCTTAAGCTGATACTGCTTAGATAAAGCTAAAAGCGGCTCAAGTGCCAGAGCTGAAGCATTTAAAAACAGCACACATAAGCTAACACAGAGTACAAAGCGCATATCATCAAACTCCAGGATTTTAGCCCTGATTATACCCTTTCATAGCGCCAGTCTGTACTTGTGCTAGCCTAGCTTTAGACCTGAACTCGCCCCGGTAAATAACTCGGCAATGGAGTCAGTGTCGGTAATGGAGGTGTAGGCGTTGAACGCGGGGTTGGAGAAGCTGTGGGCTCAGGAGGTGCAGGAGTCGGACTGACACTCGGTTCAGGCGGAACAGGTGTGGCTGTGGGAGTCGGCTTAGGAGTAGGTTGAGGCAAACTGGCAGCTTCAGCCTGAGCAGCCGGTATCTCGAGGGATTGGGAGCGGTTAAGCGACTGAAAATGAAAAGCAGCGCCCACTGTTGCACTTGCCAGAAAGAGAGTTAAAAAATGCAGAGAGAGTTTATTCATGTTGCACCTCGAATACAAACAGTTCTATATATATGCTAATTTTTTAATCTTTTACTTGTCAGGATGAAACACGCAGTTTTAACAGCTTTCTGACTCTGCCATTACACGGTCATCAAAAGCAGGCTCTGTTATGATGAGAACAGAGAGACTAATCTGCATGGGGGCCACGTTTTGAATCCCGCCGGCGCATCACGCCAACAAGAAATTCTGCGTTATCGCCGCTCTAGCAGCAGCCAGCGGCGGGATCGACTCGCCAGTGAAGAACCGCTTGAAATCCGTCTGCTAACTGGCCCACAAGGTAAGCCTGAAAGCCGTTCCTTGACCATTACGATGCGCACACCTGGCCAGGATTATGAGCTGGCAGCGGGTTTACTCTACGCTGAAAACCTGATTAATAGTCGCGACGATATTGTCAAAATGACTTACTGCGTAGGCGAAAACAAACTTGAGCAGACTTATAATGTCTTACAAGTCCGGCTGCGCCCAGGACTTAGCATTGATTGGGACAAGCTTAATCGTCATGGCGTGACAACCGCCAGCTGCGGGCTTTGCGGCAAAGTTCAGATTGAACAGATTCAGCAGGATTTACATCCTGATTTTGGCCCAGATAGCCCGCAACTAGAACCGGAAATGCTCTGTGAGCTACCTGAACGGATGCGTCCTCAACAGCAGTTATTTAGCCGCACGGGGGGTGTCCATGCCTCAGCGCTCTTTGACCTCAGCGGACAGTGTCTGGCAGTCTGTGAAGACGTTGGCCGCCATAATGCGCTTGATAAACTAATTGGCAGTCAATTATTAGCAGGACGCCAGCCGCTGCTTAACAAGATCTTGTTAGTCAGTGGCAGAGCGAGCTTTGAACTGGTGCAAAAATCGTTACGGTCAAGTATTCCAGTTATCTTAGCCGTAGGGGCTCCATCTACCATGGCTGTTGATTTAGCACGAGCTTATGGCCAGACCTTGATTGGCTTTTTACATCAGGAAGGTTTTAATGTCTACAGTGGAGAACAGCGCCTGTTACCCTGGAAGCAGGTCTAAATGCAAGGAAGCCACCCATGAAAGAGCATCAGCTGACTGATTTTGCGATTCGGCGCCTCAAACCCGGAGATAGCGAAATGCTTTATACCCTTTTAGGCTTGTTTTTGCCTGAACACCCCGAACAGCGCCCTGATGAAAAACGCGCCAGTCAGCTGCTGGAACGCCGTGATCAAGTTTTTTTTGTGGCAACGCTTAAAACTCGCCCGGTTGGCTGGGCAGCAGCCAATGTTTTGCCTCGTTTTAATCATGAAATCTGCTGGGTTTACCAAATTGATGTTTTGCCTGCTTATCAGCGCCAGGGGATTGCAACGGCTTTAATTAAT
>CAJYHH010000317.1 GCA_913773825.1 Candidatus Sericytochromatia bacterium
TGACCCGAATTATGATCGACACCATGCTCAGTCAGCAGACCATGCTGCTGGATCAAAATCTACTCGGCTTTTTAAAGGGCTCAAGCTGGCTGACTGATTTAGGCCATCAGATGAAAACCATGCCCATTGTCAAAGATCTTTTTGACGGCACTGACACCACTCCAGCCCGCGTCACGCCTGAAGCGATGCAAAAATGGACGCTGAAAGAAATTACAGATTTTGAGCAGGGTGATCTAAGCCGCTTATATACCCTGATGACCAGCTTTAAGAGCCAATATGAGCGCGCAAAAGCTTTAGAAGCCCAGATTCCGGCGGCTTCTAAAAAGTATTATCAGGAGCTCTGTGACGGCTGGCAGATCAATATGCTGCGCGCCCGTCAGGCTTACGCCAGCATGAATGCCTCACTTTATGCCCGTAAAGCAGAGCTGCTGCGTAAACCTGAGTTAAAAACAGCCGGTGAGCAGTATCTTAACGAAACCCGCGAGATTGTCTTTGAAGCGATGACCGTCATTCGTCGCCGTGAACAGTCTTATCGCGAGCCAGCTGAGCTCAACTATGGCAAAGGCCAGGGTTTAACGCTCTGGAAAAACCGCTATCTGACTGACCTTCACGAAGGCACTTACTGGAAGCGCACCTATAACGAAGTGGCCAAAATTTATCGTGCCGCAGAGCTAAAAGACGTCACCGTCAGCCAGCCACCCCAAGCAGCTCAGAGCCGCAGTGTCGGCACTTTAAGCCTGAGTCTGGCTCGCCCCTAAGTCTCCTCACACCGCTAACATCAGCCCTAAACCAAAAGCCCCGGTTAAATAACCGGGGCTTTTAAGTTGAGAGATTCAGGGTTTATTGATGTTTAATAATGGGTTTAATAGCGACCCGCAATATAAACCGTGCGCTCTTTAGAGACATGGCGCTGTTTGCGGTTGGCAGAATTCTGAACATCAATCTGGCGATTTTTATACCAGGAGCCGTTCATAATCCAGATCACGTTATCCGCGTCTTCAGGATGCATTTCAACAAAGCCACGGCGAGTCGTGTGTTTGGGATTATGGGGGGTGTTTTGCTTATCAGGCTGTATCCAGGCACGTAAAACGCGGCCATGGCGTGAAAAAATTGTTTCGAGGTCTGAATCAGTGGTTTGGCTGGGCAGATTGCTAACAAAAAGTGTTTGCTGCATAAAATCCTTTCAAGGTGGGGAAAAGTCCGCTGAGGGCCAAAAGGTTCAAAGAATATCAAAGAACAAAAGCGAACAAAAAAATAAAAGTGGAGCGTTAATCTGATGGTTCCAGAAGCCGTTTACAAGCTAGATCATAGAACACTCATGATTGAAATCGCATAAAGGGAGACATAAAGAAAACATAAAGATTTAAGTTTAATATGTCGTTTGATTAAAGACAGTATAGCATGTGATTGTCGATCAATACTAGAGGGGCTGCTAAGCTGGGCTTACCCCCCAATGCTCGACATCGTCCGCAAAGGGCGTTCAAACTGGGGCTGATTAATTAAATGTCCCGCTTCTTTGGCCTGAATCGCAACTTGCATCAGGTGTAATAACTGTTCATCACTGGCACCACTGCGCAGCGCGCCGCGCAAATCTGTTTCAGTCAGCGAAAATAAACAGGTCCGCAATTGACCATCACTGGTTAGCCTGATGCGATCGCAGCTATGGCAAAAGGGCTCACTGACAGAATTAATAAAGCCTAGCTCAGCTTTTTGCTGAGCAGAGGTATCATCAGCAAATCGCCAGCGCGCAGCCGGTGAAGCGCCCGCTGTTTCAACTTGCACCAGGGGGTAAACCTGCTGAATCTGTTTTAACAGCTCAGCGCCTGGAACCACTCGGCTATGACCCCATTCATCTTCAGAGCCTAAGGGCATAAACTCAATAAAGCGCACGCTCCAGGCCCGTTCACGGGCTAATTTAGCAAAGCTCAGCGCTTCGTCTTCATTAAAGCCCCTCATCACAACCACATTCAGCTTGACCTTGACCTGCTCATAACTCGCCAGCACGTCCAGGCCCGCCATTACTTTAGCTAAGGCCTTGCGGCGCACGGCTTTTTCAAAACGCTGAGGGTCCAGAGAATCCAGACTGACGTTAAATGACGTCAGACCAGCGGCAATTAATTCAGGCCCTAACTCTGGCAAACGGGTACCATTCGTTGTCACAGCCAGCTGGCGCAGGCCTTCTAAGCCCATTAACTGCTCAACTAACACGGGTAAATCCCTGCGCAACAGCGGTTCGCCACCGGTAAGCCGAATGGTGTGAATCCCCTGTGAAACAAAAAGCCGTGCCAGGCGATAAATTTCTTCGTAAGCAAGTAATTGATCACGGCCTAGCCAGTTAAGGCCTTCTTCGGGCATACAGTACGTACAGCGAAAATTACAGCGGTCAGTAACCGAGATTCGTAACTTACGAGCGATGCGCCCAAAGCGATCGACTAACATCAGGACGTCAGCTCAGCCAGGCTTAGCTCTAGGCAGCCCAACACGCCAAGGATCGTGTTCAGGTCCTGATAACCGAGATGCCCCACCCGCAGCATTTTACCGCTGAGTTTGCGTAAACCGGCTCCCAGCACCGTATGATATTTTTCAAGCATCACGCGGCGAATTTCATCAGCCGGAATCCCTTCAGGCGGAATCGCGGGCGTCACACAGCGTGAAGCCACCCGCTCATCGTTTACAAAAAGCTCAAAGCCCATTTTACTTAAACCACCACGCAGCATTTGCATATTCTGCAGATGACGAGCCTGAATCTGCTCAAGCCCTTCAGCCTGAAGCAGTTTAAACCCTTCACGTAAAGCGTAAAACACGGGTAGCGGTGGCGTCCAGGGTGTCTGGGCTTTATGGGCATAGTCACGGGCCAGCCTGAGATCGAGACTAAAGCGCGGCAGGGTAGCTGTTTCGGTCATCTGCCAGGCTCGCTCGCTGAGCACCATCAGGCATAAACCAGCTGGCGCATAATAGCCTTTTTGCGAAGCGGTAAGGGTAACATCCAGCTCCCAGCCATCAATCTCTAAAGGCGTACTGCTCAGGCTCGAGATCGCATCGACAATGCTTAAAGCGCCATAACGCCGGCAGATCCGAGCGAGCTCAGGTAAGGGGTTTAAAATTCCGGTTGAGGTTTCGTTATGCACCATCAACACAGCGCGATAATCCCCTTCGTTTAAGCGGGACTCCAGTTCAGCTGGCTCAGCGGCCTGGCCCCAGTCATAAGCCAGCGTATCGCAGCTCAGGCCAAAAGTAGTCGCCATCTGGGCAAAGCGCTCGCTAAACGAGCCCTGAGTAATCGCCAGAACCCGATCACCGGGTGAAAACAGATTACAGAGTGCAGCTTCCATACCGGTTGTGCCAGAGCCCGCCAGCATGATCACGTCTTGTTCAGTCCGGCACAGCCACTTAGCACCTGCTTCAACTGCCCGATACAGCTCACAAAAAGCCTCACTGCGATGATTGATCATCGGTGAACCTAAAGCAGTTAAAACTTCGGGTGGCAAAGGGGTAGGCCCAGGCAGCATCAAATGTTGGGGATGAGTCGGCATAAAACAATCCTAGGGGAAAGAGATGGGAGGCTAGATAGTAGGTGGTAGATGGGGTTAAGACAGGGAGCCTGGTCAGAGATTCTTCATCCCTACCGACTCCCTCCTACCTACCACCTACTCTTTGTCGACGCGTTCGATCGTGGCGAGCCAGGCGCGAACACCTTCTGGACGTTCAGTCAGATGAAAGCGGGCTTCAATAATGGACTTAACCCGAAAGCCATTGGGCTGGCTAAAGAGCTGGCGCAGTTCGGAACGTTTAACGCGACGTGGGCCCCAGTCACCGGGTTCGCGATCGCTAAAGCAGAGCAGATATAAACAGCTGCCTGGAAACATCACATGATGCAAGCCTCTGAGATAAGTCTGACGCTCTTGATCGCTAAAAATATGAAAAAGTCCTGTATCAATAACGGTGTGAAAACCCTCACCCAGGACTTCAAGGTCCAGCGCGCTGCCCAGCACAAAGGTACCAGACATCTGACGGGCATCTGACTTTTTGCGAGCGCGTTCAATGGCGTCAGCAGACAAATCAATCCCCCAGACCATATGGCCTCGAGCCATCAGCATCAGGGCATTTTCGCCCGTTCCACAACCTAAATCCAAAACGTCGCCAATAATTTTTTCATTTTCGGCTAAGGCAACAATAGCCGGTTGAGGGGACTCATTGTCCCAAAACACGGAATAAGCGTCTAAATTCAGCTCTATCCCATACGGAGCAGCGGTTTTTGCGTCCGACATGAACAACCTCGGAACCTAATGCAGGAGTGCATTATTCAATTTACCAGAACCAATAGCTTGCTCACAATTGGGAAGCGGGGGAAGGGTAGTGGGTGGTGAGGTTTGAGTGGTGGATTAAGAAAGCTATAGAGGCTATGAGCCGTGGGCGATCAAGCAAGCTCTTATTCACAGCCTACGGCCCATAGCCCCCTGCTACTGCAGCAAGGTCTTGAGATAGGTCTCAGACTTTTGAATATAGGCCAAAAACAGCTCTTCAAAATGGTCAGGCACTGATTTCTGAACCTCAACGCGCGCTAATAAAGCTTCGCTCCAGTTGCGGATTTTGCCAGTCAGAATGCTGGGACCACCGGCTTTTTCGAGCAGAGCCAAACGCATAAACAAGGGCGCATAAGCAGTATCAACCAGCGAGAACTGATCGCCGTTAAAATAAGGGCCTTCACCCAGCTGGGCTTCAACTTGAGCCAGTTTTTGTTCAAGGCTTTGGCGCTTCTGGTTAAACGTTTCTTCGTCTTGAGCCACAGACAGCCAGTAGTGCTCCATAAACAAACCTGAACCAAACTCAATCCAGGCGCGGTTATGCGCTTTGCGCAAGGGGTCAGCCGGATGCAGGCTGGGCGGATTGACTTCATCCAGATATTCGTTGATCACAGCAGACTCAAAGATGACGGTGTCGTCGACTTTTAGAACAGGTACTTTGCCTAAAGGCGAGATTTTTAAAAACCAGTCGGGCTTATTCTGTAAATCAATGTATTCAATATCAAAGTCGACTTGTTTATGATTCAGCTTAATCACAGAGCGCTGCACATAAGGGCAAAGATTAAAACTGACTAATAAGGGTTTGCTGGATGTGGTCATGATAGAAGCTCCCAGAATGTTTTAATATCAAAATTTTAATTCTAAAAACATTCAGAGGTAAAGTATTTAAGTAATAATTTTGGTTACATTTAGACACACTCAGAGGTAACTTACTTTAAATCACGGTGTGGCGGATGACTATCCGCTCTGGCTAAAATCCGGGTTGAGGTTAAGCGGTAAAATCTGGCCATTGGCGTCAGTGTGGGCCATCAGCCAGAGTGGTAAAGTTGCCATCACACCCGTACTCTGTGCGCGATTAAGGGCATAAACCTTATCTGAAATCGGATTCCAGGCCGGAAGAGCAGCATAAGGTGAATGAATCTGACGCAGGCCGTCTAGCAAAGTATCAGCAGCCATCTGGCAGGCAAAAATCTGGCTGTCGCGCTCTTTACCGGGTCGCCAGGTAAAATAGCCAAAGCCCCGGCAGATCGTCGGACGCACCGCATAAACACTACAGCGGCCTTCAATTAAAAAGGGGCATTCTTTACATTCAAATTTGGGCAAGGCCAAGTCAGTGTCAGGATTTTCGATTCGGGCCTGTTCAGCTAAAAACTGCTGATGCTGAGGCCGGTGACGGCTCTCATTTTGCTCAATGACCTGTTTGAGAACGTCTGGCGGCATCTGGCTCAGATAGCCATGAATATGCGCCCATTCAAGTGCAGAAGTGCGGGGCAGGCCGCTGTCCACACAGCAGTTACTACACCCACTTGGGCAAGGAATAAAAGGATAAGCCTGATCCACAATAAAAACTAAAAAGTCGATCAGGTAATTCAGATCCTGAACATCGTCGCTCAGGCCAATATTATTAACCTGTTCCAGATAGCGTGAAGCCGCCGCTAAACTGGCCTGTAGTTGCTCTGAAGGCAGATTAAGCGGCGGGGAAGTCGTTTGAGTGACCTGAGCCTCATTTGATAAAGGCTCAGGTAACTGACTAGACGACTGGCTAGCGGGCTGATTCTCCGCTTGGGGATTCGGTTCCTGTGACATTTCGGAAGGCAATGACATCTTGACTCACCACCGTGATGATAGCCAGCAGGTACCAGAATAAAATCTGAACCGGCGGGCGGTAAAAGACCGTATCGACCATGCCATGAATCATCAGACCGCAGAGTCCGGTAAAGGCTGCAGCCAGAAACAGGCGCGCGCTGTAATCAATCTCCTGCACCATGCCCCAAAGACAGCGGCCCAGGTGAACAAACAGCATCATAACAAAGCTTAAGAGGCCAAAAATACCCATCTCAAGCCAGACTTCTAAAAAGACATTATAGGTGCTTAAGGCTTTAAAGCCAGAGGCCATGTAGTAAGAATAAATCTTCTGAAAGACTTTTGTACCCATGCCCACACCTGTAATCGCATACTCTTTGATAATCTCAAGTGAGCTGCGCCAGACATTGATGCGGAAATTATTCGAAGAATGTTCACCTCCGCTCATCAGTGAGCGCAGGCGTTCCTGAAGCTCAGGACTTTTGATCACCATAAAGGCCACACCGCCTAAAGCAAGGGCCAGGCCACCATACAGCAGACCTTTGAGCAACTTATTTTTGGCAAAAATATGCCAAAAAATCAGCAGACAGCAAACAAAGGCAATGCCTGCTCCCAAAGCCAGACCAATCCAGGCCCCGCGTGAATAGGTAAAGTAGAGACAGAGCACCTGCATGCCAAAAGCAACAAACAGCAGGAGTTTACGCCAACCCAGGCTGCCAAAGTAAAAAAACGTGGTCAGCGAAATGGTGGGCAATAAATAACCGCCGAGCAAATTGGGATTGCCCAAAAATGAATAAACACGGGTAATTTTGTATTCTGATTCTGGATCGTCCCAGAGCGCTAAAGGCGGCACTTTGATATGCCACTGATACAGACCGTAAATTGACACAGCAATGGCGCCAGCAATAATCACCCAGGCTGAAAGCCTGATTTGTGAAATGGTGCGCAGATTAATCAGAAAACAAAAATAGGTCACTAAATAAACCAGGGTTTTGCTATAGCCATACAGCGACAACATCGGAAAGTCCGAAAAAGCCGTGGCCACAGCCCCCCAGCCCACAAAGATCAAGACCAGTCCCGCCAGGCTGCCAAACGGCATGTCCTCATCGAGCAATACTAAACGCAAAAACGAAAGCCCGGCCATGGCAGCCACTAATAGACCTGATTCACGCGACTCGGCAAAAGGCAGCGTAAATAAGACCAGCAGCACCATCCAAAACGACACAGACGGCAGCCAGCGCACAGCCAGACTGCTGTTTGTTAAGGGGCGCAGCTTCTTGCGCATCGCCAGCACAGGCTTGGTAATCAGACCTGCCGCTTTACTCTCGCGCAGCCCTTCATTAACAGGCTCATCCCAGGATCTCAGGCCGGTGGCCTGACCCAGTTTTTGTAAAATTGCCTGCATTATTGAGCCTTAAAATCGACTTTCATAATCGAGGCGTTAAAGCGATAACCAAAAGCATCAAGTTCAACTGTATTGCCGACTTTAAGCTGATGGCCACCCATTACGATGCCTTCTTCGGTTTCTTCAGCACTATGGGTAAAGGTCATGTCGATATCACGAACGTCTTTAGTTGTCGGGTCTTCAATCACAACCGGTTTGTTGTCACTGCCCAAAAACACCAGTTCACGCGGGCGCATCTGAATGCTGACCACTTGCACGGGTTCATAACGCTGATTGCGAATCGTCAAAAAGACGTTTTCGCCTTCTTTAAAAATAGAAGGATCTTTAAAACGGGCGCCGCGTACCGCAACTACCACAGAGGCTTCACCGCGGGCTTTAATTTTTTTGTCGAGCGGGGATTGTCCCATCAACATCCAGATCAGTCCCAGACCCATGGCCGTGAGAATAATCAAAAAAGACAGATCGATAATATTGATGCGGCCCAACACTTTGCCATGGCTGTCGATCATATAAGTTCCTTTTTCTGCATTTCTAAAAGCGTCTCGCGCATTTCATCGGGATGGGTTGTTGCGCAGCCTAAGCGGCGCACCACAATACTGGCCGCGAGATTGGCCAGTTCCATCGACGTGGGCAGACTACAGCCTGAGCCCAAGGCCACAGCAAGCGTCGCCACAACCGTATCACCCGCTCCGGTCACGTCAAAAACCTCAGTGCGGTTAAGGGCTGGTACTTCATGATAAGCACCACCGGTTTCAAATAAGCTCATACCTTCGTCACCGCGGGTAATCAGCAGAGCTTTGGCCCCACTTTCGCTCAGGAGAGTGGCTCCTGCGCGCTGCAGATCCTCTGCTGTCTCAATCCGATAACCCAGATTTTGTTCAGCTTCGGGTTTGTTGGGTGTTAACAGACTTGCGCCTTTAAACAAGCGCAGATCTTCTTGAGAATCCACGACCCAGATTTTATCTGCGGCGAGTTTTTGCACAGCCTGAATCGTCTGGGGCACCACCACCCCATTGCCATAATCTGAAACCAGCACCACATCAGCCTGGGCAATCTGCTCAGCTAAAGCAGATTCTAAGCTGTTTAAAGTGGTATGGCTCAGGCTATTGGGTTTAGGTAAACGGTCCAGGCGCAGCACTTGCTGCATCACCGACTGACGGCTCTGGGCTGAGATCCGGGTTTTGGTTGTGGTTGGCACTTCTTTGGCAATCATGACGCCATCCGTATTGATCCCGCTTTTGTTTAGCAGCTGAATCAACTGGCGACCAGACTCATCGTTGCCAACCACCCCAATGGCAGAAGCACGCGCCCCTAAACTGGCCAGATTGGCCAGGGTATTGGCGGCCCCACCGGGCAAATAGTGACGGCGCTGCTCTTCGACAATCGGCACCGGCGCTTCACGCGAGATTCTCTGAATCTCACCTTCGATATATTCATCAAGGATCAAATCGCCAATCACCAGCACACGGGGATTAGACAGACGCGAGATATCCTCGAGAGTTTGTTTAATATTCATGACTTAGATTTCTAGGTTAAATAGGTTAAACGTCTAGCGTGGCCTGTTAAGAATCAAGGTTGGGAACATGCTCAATCCCCAGGTCCCGCTTTAGTTTGTCATTATACTCTTTCGCCATCGCTTCGGCTTCAGGGCGCTCAATGATGTGCCCAGCGGCTTCTTCGCCAATATTACCAGCGTAAAGCTCACCACCAATGGCGGCTGCCCCGCCAATAATAATCAGGCCAATCCCGACCCAAAACGAGTTCTGAAACTTTAAAACATCTGTCAGCATCAAGCCACCACCGGCGACTAAAGCCAGCCCACCTAAGGCCACACCGTTACCGACCAGCTGCTTAAACTCATGGTCGTCTACTTTAGTTGTACGACCGACTAATTTCAGCAGGGTCATGTCATCCAGGC
>CAJYHH010000318.1 GCA_913773825.1 Candidatus Sericytochromatia bacterium
GAGGCTTGGGCTGCTGCATAAGCGGCATGACGAGCTGCGCCAACAAGGTCTCGTGCAGCATTATTAGAGGCCCCTGCTGCTTTGCGTGCTTCTTTCATGGTGACTTCTCCACGTACCCAGGCGCGAGCGTGTTCAATTGCCTGACGGGGGCGAGGATCATCAGGGCTGACCGCTTCAAATAAGGGCAAGACATGTTCAGCACAATCTGCGGCCCATAAGGCTAAGAGATGATGATCTTCATCGGTCAGCACACCTCCCCGACGAATTGTAATAAAGCGCGGATCGCGAATTTTAGGCAAAATCATAGTCTGTTCACTCTTAGGCTTAGTCTGAATCAAGTTTACCTGATTCAAGTGAACGCTTTAGTCTGATGTAGCGGCTGCTGGTGTTATAAAAACTCAGACATCACGACTCTGGGTCGTACCCAAATACTCTCAGTTCCTGATCACAGCGGCAGGCTTTTGCAAGACGTGAAGCCCAATCAATTGCATCCTGGCGTGATGGCAGCTCAAGCACACAGAATCCGCCGTTAAATTCCTTGGTCTGAGGGTAAGTTTTGTTGGTGACGGTACCATCTGCTGAAACCAGAACAGGTGGGACTGATTCATCAATCCCACCGCCAAAAACATAGACACCTGCTTCTTTGGCTGCGCGTATGGCCTCATGAGAATCGTGACTGACAGCTTCCATTTCACTGGTGGGTACTTTCATGGCTGCACTGGGAAATGAAATGAGATACTTTGCCATAATCTTTGAGCTTCTTTCTGTAAGCATTTTGAAGTTTTTTAAACTATCCAGCGAGATGTGACTTAATTGATTTGAGGGGCCATTGTCAGTCTACTAAATTAAGGCGTTTGAACCTCTGCATTTTCTTCTGCCAAAGGGGGGAGTGCGTCACATGGGATGATGCCTGTTTCTACTATTGGCTTTATTTCATCTTTAAAAAAAAATCTTTGGAGACTCAAATAGAAAGCCTATCTCAATCGGATTCTGATCCTGGATGTCGAGTTTGGCCGTATAAAAATAAGTCGTCTCTCGACAATTGGTCACTTGATGATACTGCCAGCCGCGAAGTTTGCCAAACCCCATATTTAGCCGAATCAACTCTTTTAAGACAGCTCCAAAGGCACCCGTTGTGGTGTAGGGCTCCATTTCTTCTAGAAATCCGTTGACCGTGTAGATATTCAGAGCTTTTTTTCTGCTGATCAAGAGCCTTTCGGTAAAGACTTCCAGACAATTCTGAAGCACCTCAGGATCAGTATTCCAGAGCTAATCTTCTTTTAGGGCGCCGTTACAGTCGCCTTATTCGCTGCCGGATTTAGTCCATTTCCAGATGGATCCATGATAGTCGTAGCCGCCTCGACCTGGAGCTGCTCACCTGAAGTAAACCAGGGAAAGGGTGCTTGGGATGCCCAGTTTACGGGGGATGTTGACCAACTCGTGGGTAAATGACCCTTGCCGTTGTGCTGAATTGTCTCAGCTTGCCAGCCTAAAGTGTCTCCACTGGGATCTGCATAAATCAGACTTAATACCTGTTGATCGCTGATAGGCTCAACCTTCCAGCGTTGTGCTTGCATAGTATTCAAGGCAGTCTGCAGCTTGCTTGCGAATTGAGCTACATTCAAGACTTCGCCGCCTAAATCTGGAGTCGTAAAAGCCTGACTGAGACTTCCATCGCGGTTCACGAGTTTATATGTGAATTGCCAGTTGCTGTCTAGGGTGCTGGCAAGAGTCTGCGGGAGAGGCGCACTCAGCACAGAAGTATGACCCGGAAACAGATTCAAACTTGTCTGTTGGTTAAGAGGAGCTTTGAGTAAAACACTTTTCCGGTCGGCATCATCAGGATCATAGATAACGTTTCCACCAAGAGATTTCCAGGTGGCATTCAGACGCGGCATAGAAGAACCTGGAGAACTGATTTTAAGGGTATAGTTGGCAGCGACATTGCGTCCACTGGCATTCCCCTTATGATCAGGGTATTCTGCTGGCGCATAAAGTTCTGACCCTGGCGTATTGATG
>CAJYHH010000319.1 GCA_913773825.1 Candidatus Sericytochromatia bacterium
ACATTTAATTTTTCTGGATCAATTTCGCCAATCGGGCCGTTGAGTCCGAGCTTTTGGGCAAAAGCCGATGAGCCAAATGCAATTTGATTGGCCAGCACCTGGGCGGCAAAGGCTTCGTTAATTTCAATTAAATCGATCTGGTTCATTTTGACGCCAGCGGCTTGAAGGACTTTAGGCGCAACATATGCCGGGCCTAAACCCATCCGCTCAGCTTCAAGGGCCGCAGTTGCATAAGCACGAAGATAGCCTAAAGGCTCTAAGCCCAGCTCTTTGGCCGTATCAGCATCCATCATCAGGACAGCTGCAGCGCCGTCAGTGACAGGGGATGCATTACCTGCTGTTACCGAACCAAAATCGCGATCAAAAGCAGGTTTTAATTTGCTGAGCTGTTCAATGCTGCTATCACCACGGGGGCCAATATCGCCTTCAACAGCCAAGCCTTTGCCAGCGTAGTCAGGCACAATCACAGGCATAATTTCTTCAGCTAATTTCGCTTTAGCCGCCACAGCGCGTAAATGACTGCGCAGGGCAAATTCATCCTGAGCTTTACGGCTGATTTTAAATTCTTTGGCAAGAATTTCAGCTGTCTGGCCCATGGTCATGTCGATCAGGGGATCGTTTTGGTTAATGACGTTGGGTTTGAGATGATTGGGACGCAGTTTAGACAGGGTCTGAATGCGTTGGGCTGGTGTTTTGGCTTTGGCTGCTGCCATCAGGATTTCACTCAGCTCATTGCTGTAAGAGAACACCGGAATGCTGCTCATGGATTCAGCACCACCGGCCAGAATAACCTTGGCCTGACCAAAACGAATTTTGTCAAAGGCCAGGGCAATGGCTTCCATGCCCGAGGCGCAGTTGCGATTGACGGTCATCGCAGGAATATGTTGGGGCAGACCGCCTAAAATAGTGGCGATACGAGCCATATTGGCTCCTTCGACGTCCTGAATCACGTTGCCAATGATCACTTCATCAATCCGCTCACTGGGAAAATCCAGCCGCAGCATCATTTCGCGAATCACGCGAGCGGCGAGATCGTAGGCTGCAAAGGATTTGAGCGCGTTCCCGGCTTTGACGAAGGGCGTGCGCAAACCTGCGACGATGACGACTTCTTTCATGCTTTGCCTCACTTATGAGAGTGTTATGCTGGAATCAAGCGCTTCCAGCTGCGCAATCAAACTTTCGAGTTCTGCAAATGCAGACTCATAAAAACCTTCATCATCCAGATCCAGACCGAGTAAGGTTAACAGTTCACTGGGGGCAGCAGCACCGCCACTGCTCAGAAACTGCCGATAACGCGGCAGGAAGGATTCTGCGTCCTGATGATACTGATGAATCAGCGCCAGAACAATCAAATTGCTAAGGGTGTAGTTGTAGCAATAAAAAGGATAAAGAAACAGATGGGGTACACGGCTCCAGGCTGCGGCTTCGATTTCCGGCACATCCAGAGCTTCTCCCGCGCTTTCACGGGTCAGGGCATACCATTTTTCATTCAGATCAGTTGCGGTCAACTGACGCTGGCTGCCTTCACCATGGGCAAACAGTTCAAAGGCCGTGATCTGGGTCTGACGGAATAATCCGTTCATAAAGCGCTGCAGCAGATCGCTTAAAAAATAGCGTTTTTCTTCAGGGTCAGCGCTTTGTTTCATCAGATGATCAGCTAAAAAGAACTCGTTAAGCGTTGAGGCCGTTTCAGCTAAAAACAGCGGCGGCATCAGATGCAGCACATGCTGAGAGCTGACGGTTTCATAAAAATGCAGACCGTGGCCGAGTTCATGGGCTAACACGGTTAAAGAATAGAGATTGTCGTCCCAGTTCATTAAAATATAGGGATGTTCACGAGAACTTGGTGCGCAGAATGCCCCGGATGCTTTGCCTTTTAAGGGCTGAGCATGAATCCAGCGCTTGTCAAAAAACTCAGCGACTTTCTCGCCTAAATCTTGGCCAAGCGGGCTAAAAGCATCAAGTAAAACCGGCTTGGCATCTGACCAGCTGATTTTCCAGTCTTCAGCCCGAAGCGGTGCACTCAGGTCAGACCAGCTAAGTTTTTCCAGGCCTAAGCTGTGTTTTAGCACTTTGTAATAGCGCTGAAACAGCGGCAGACGAGCGCGAACTTCTTCTACTAAGTTTAAAACCTGTTCGGGCCGCAGCTCTTGAGCATGGGCCTGCATCGAGAGCGTTGAAGCAAAACCGCGTAAACGGGCCTCCTGGGCATGCTCTTGAATCAGGCTATTGTAGATATAGCTGATAAAATCACCCTGGGCTGTGTACTGATTCAGCACGGCTTCACTGGCGCGACGACGTAAATCGGGGTCGGTCCGGCGTAACAGGCTCATGGCCTGGCCTTCAGTGAGGTCTTCACCGTCAACTTGAAACAACCAGGTTGAGGTGGTCTGAGTATAAAAATCAGTCCAGCGCTGGCGGCTATAAGGGCGCATTTGCTGGATTAAACGCTCTTCTGCTTCGCTTAGCAGATGCGGCTGTTCGCGACGGGTTTGCTGTAAATAAGCGCGATAGCGCTCTATTCCAGGATGCTGCAGAAGCTGATCCAGCTGATCAGCTGGCAGATGGGCTAAAGTCTGGCGAAAGCCTTCCAGACGGTTTGACCATTCCGAGATTTTACGGCTGATGCGGTCGCGGAAGGTATTAATCGCTGGATCCTGAGTGGCCACATTCCATTCCAGAGTGGCATAGGTCATCAGGTCATAGAGCAGGGCATAAACGGCTGCAAACGCATCGAGGGCATCAGACAGAGAATCTGGATCTGAGAGGACCTGCTCGAGGCGATGGCCATAAAGTTGCTCAAATTGGCTAAGATTGCGCTCTAAGCGCTCCTGATCTGCTTCTAGACAGGGGTCGTCAAACCCCTGATAAAGATCTCCGAGGTCCCAGGTTTGCAGCGGGCTTTGCTGCTGGGACACTTGAGCAGAGTCATGTTGGTTTTGTTGAGTAGCCTGAGTTTCAGTCGTCATGGTGGATGTATTCTAACATGCTTTGACGCAGTGTGTGAGCGGTCACGGACAAGCTGCTCTGAGCTTCAGACAGTCAATTTTGCTGAGTGCTCTCTTGCTTTCGCTACTCAGCTCTCAGTCAGTTAATGGCTGGCCAAACCTGATGGCTCCGTGCCCCCTGCAGATTTTAAAACGCTGACAATCTGGTCATGCTGGCGATTAAATGCCAGATTCAGAGCACTTTGGCCCTGCTTGTTGCGTTCATGGATTGGGGCACCTTGTTGAAGCAGAAACTTGACCATCGCCAGGCGTCCTTCACGGGCTGCAAACATCAGAGGTGTCTGATGCTGTTTGTCTTTGCTGTTAAGTTTTGCGCCTTTGGCTAATAACAGTCTGGCAATTTCAAGATGGCCTTCATGAGCAGCCAGCATTAGGGCTGTGGTCCCGTTGATGTCTTGTGCCTCAGGCTGGGCCCAATAACTTTGAAGCAGTTTTACCATTTCAATTTGGCCATAATAACTGGCGCCCATTAGGGCTGTGCGGCCATCCAGGTCACGGGCATTGACATCTGCTCCTTTTTGCAAAAGCAGTTTGACAACATTCAGATTGCCGGAGTCAATGCCTGCGACCAGAGCACTTATTCCATGACGACTCTTAGTCTGAGCAGACGCCCCTTTGCTTAGTAAGTGTTTAACCAGTTCAGCATGACCAATCTGGGCGGCCCACACTAAGACAGGAATGCCTTCAGGTGTAACAAACAAGGCGTTCGCCCCATGTTGAATCGCTAACATAGCCTGGGTCGATTTGCCCTGGTACATCGCAAGCAATAATAGCTGATCCGGTTCTGAGAGTTTGGGGCTTGAACTAGGCTTAGGATTCTGGTTTATAACCTTTTGGGCTGCAGGGGCTGGTAATGCATAGCTGAGCCCCATCAGCAGGCCCGTTAGGATGTTAAAAAAGAAATATCGGTGGTTTAATCGGTGGTTTAATTTGTGGTTTAAAAGATGCATCGACAAAAACCTTTACAGCTAGAACGTTCTGGCCCGGTTGACTCCGATACCTGGCAAAGTGTTCAATTTTCTTGAGATGTTTAGACAAAAAATGAAGTTGGCTAAGAGCGTTTATGAGCCTAAAGGCAGGTGAGTCGCTGGAACAGCGCTATTTAATCGCTGAGCGCCTGGGCTCTGGCAGTCTGGTTCAGACCTATGCCGCAACTCGTTTAAGTGATCACTTGCCTGTGGTGATTAAACAGCTGAGCTTCGCAGATCTTGAACACTGGAAACCCTTTGACTTATTTAAACGAGAATCTGAGGTTTTGGCGAGTTTACAACATCCGGCGATTCCCCGTCTGATTGAGGCTTTTGAGCTGTCGGACCCCGGTTCAGAGCTGTATTTTTATTTGGTGCTTGAACGCCTGCCCGGACAAAATTTAGCTCATAAACTGGCTCAGGGCTGGCGGCCAGAGCTTGATCAGGTTAAACAGCTGGCGCTGCAGCTATTAAACGTTCTTAGTTATTTGCATCAGCTCTATCCACCGGTTTTACATCGGGATCTTAAGCCCAGTAATCTGCTGATCGACGGTGATCGGCTCTATCTGGTTGATTTTGGCGCGGTTCAGCAAGCGGTTATTCCAAGCGGAAGTTCCACTATTGTGGGCACTTATGGTTATATGGCACCTGAACAATTATCTGGCCGAGCCAGTCCCGCAACGGATTTATATGCCCTGGGCGCTACACTTGTACATTTAATCAGTGGTCGTTCACCAACTGAACTCCCGCAGCGTGAGCTCAAATTGCAGTTTAATCAATATGTTTCAGATTTTGAATTTTGCGCCTGGCTGGAGCGCTTATTAGAACCGATTGCAGAACACCGTTTCCAGCAGGCCGAAGTAGCCCGAGCCGCACTTTTAAATCCCCCTGTGATTTTAAGCAAGCCGATTGCTTTGCCTCGTCCTGCCCAGACGAGAGTCATCGTCAGAGCTTCAGCTGAAGGGCTAAGTGTGTATATTCCGCCTGGGGACTTTGCGGTCATGACGCTTTATCAGACTTTTTTGCTTGCGCTGCTTGTGAGCAGTCTGCCGTTTATTTTTGTCATGGCAGGGATGCGCTTAGGACTGATCGGTTTTGTGCTGGCGATGCCAAGCGTGATTGTGGCCTGGTTATTAGCCAAACAGACTTTGCTCAGTTTATTTGGCAGTCGGAGTCTGCTACTAACGACACAATCGATTCAAATAAAGCGCAGTCTTTCGCTTCTCTACCAAGAGGGGCAACGCTATCCCTTAAGCGATTTACAGGTCATCAGCACTAACCAGCATGCTGGTCAGGCTTCGCTTTTACTGCGGGTCAAAGCCGCTAAAAGTCCTTTGTTGCGGTCTCTGGGTTTAAGTCCTGCAGAACAACTCTGGTTAGAGTCTTTGTTATTGGTTTATCTCGCTGATGTTTTATCTCCAAACGACTATCGCCGACTTATGGTCGGTGATAGGGGATCAGAAAGTCAGCAAATAACGGACTGAACCTACGTTTTAGCTTTATTTAATCGTTGAAACCGGTGTAGGGCTTGCCGACGGCTCAGGACTTAAGCTGGGGCTCGGTTCTGGTGAAGGTTCCGGGCTGGCTTCAGCGCTGACAGATGGACTTGGCGTGGGTTGCGGACTAATACTGGTCGCAGGGCTGCTGATCAGGGGGCTATCTGTATCAGATGCCACTTTGTTGCGGCTCAGGATTTCCACGTCAAGATCTTCAGGTTTAAACACTTTTCTGGGATCAGCAAAGACAGACACTTTTAGTTCTGTATCAAAGTCGGGCAGGACTTCAATCCGACTCCAGGACATCAGCAGAGCGCCAACGCCGGTTTGGGCCAAGACGCGAATGGTATAGGTACCAGGGTGGAAGCGGGCGTCAAGCTTGATTTCGGGACGACGAGGCAGCACCGTGGCTGTTGCATAAAGCTGGTTTTCGCGAATAAACTCAATTTTGAGCTGAGTCAGGAAGGGAGTGGCAACAGACATTTGCTGGACGCTGAAGGGCTGCACAGCCGTAGAAGTCAGGCCTGCAGGCATCGTGATATCAAAGTCCAGGTTCTGTGGTCCTTTGGTACCAGGGCCAAATTCTGTGCGTGGGCCTTTGCTGCCTGGCCCAAATTCCAAGCCGTCAGGACCTTTTGTGCCTGGACCAAACTCCAGCTTAATCCCCTTAGAGCCGGGTCCAAACTCCAGCTTAAAGCTGTCGCTAACGAGATCGCCGTTTGCTAATTCAAGCACTTGTAAAGGACCAAGTGGGCCAGGGCTGCTTACCGCACTTGGTGTTGCCAAGGGCGTGGGAGTGGGGGTGGGGGTAACAATTGGATTTGGAAATGGGTTCATCGGCTCTTTAGCCGGACAAGCGCTCAGAAGCAGGCAGCATGCTGCCAAAGGAGCGAGTTTAATGAGTTTCATGCGGGTTCAGCAAGGCCTCCACTTCTTGGGCGCGGTGTTGCCAAAGACTTTTTAGCTCACGCTCCCGTTCCAACCTTACCAGATACGCAACAGTATCGGCATCATAATCTTGAGCCTTTACGATGGACTCTAAAGCGG
>CAJYHH010000320.1 GCA_913773825.1 Candidatus Sericytochromatia bacterium
ACAAGCACTTCACTCATAACCCAGAACGCCAGCTTTGCTGGCTCTTCTGGCTTACTCTTCCTCCGGGCCTGTGTACTCACAGATTCCGCAGCGTGGTGAATTGACAATCGGTCTAAGTGCATCCTGCTCACAGGGATGAGCCGGTGCGCAGCGATTACAGAGCGCGCCTTCACCTTCCCAAATACATTCACTGCAGATTAACGTGGCGGGTTTGCCGCATTCCTGGCAGTTAATCACCGGCGCATCATTCTGAGCCAGTAACTGAATCGGCTCTTCCTGGCGGGTTTCAGGCTCAGCCAGAACTTTTAACTCAAGTGAAGTGCTCATGCCAAAATCATAATCATAACCAAATTTTTGTCGCAGACTTAAGACCTCATCAAGCGGCACGATCATACCGTCGAGATCCTCATCGTCTTCGTCAAAGCCCGTGCTGCCATATTGCTCAGTGTCAATCGTAAACGCACTCAGATGACCACAACACTCCACCCAGTAAGCGCGTAAAAAATCATCCAGATCACTGAGTTGGGCGTCAGCCCGCGCTAACACAGCCAACCAGTAGGGCAAAGCTTTTACTTCGATTAAAAAGCCTTTAACCGGCTGGTTCGCTTCACCGGGATGCCTCAGCAGACACTTTTCGAGATGGGTAACTAACCGGCTTTTATCAACGGGTTGGTTACAGAGCTCGCAGTGGCCCGGAGCAGAATTTCTCGGCGGCATAAAACAGACTCCTGAACTAAGTGTTGGTTTGCATCGGGCTGACATGATTGTGAGCCCGCAAAGGGTAAAGACCCTGACTCTGGCCAGCTGCTTTAAGCAATAGCTCTTGCAGCCCGCTAGCCGGAAAACGCTCATTATGGCGCAATCGAAAGCGCAAACGGCGCTCGGCTTTTCGGACGCCATCTGGCAACCAGTCGGCTGGCGGCTGACCCTGGCGATTCACTTCCAGCTGAATCTCAGCATCATAGGGATTGGCCCGCACCAGCAAAGCCAAATCGGAAACTTCACGCAGGTTATAACTCAGCTGAGAACCCGGCATAAATTCAAAGACCTGGGTCAGGCCCGACAATCCGTCTGCAGACTCAGCTTGCGCCAGGCAGCTGCCGCTGACAAGGGTTTCTTTAAAACCCAGCGCTCTCACAGCCCGCAAAAGATGCTCTGTGGCGGCTTCTGGCATCACCCTTACTGGGTCCCGATCATGAGGGTCGACAGCCCAGGGCAGCTCAAGCTCGGTACGCAGCCAGACTTGAGAAAGCGTATGACTGACCGGGGTTTCAATCGGAATCAGCAGCTCAAAAGGCAAGACTTCATGGGCGCCAGCTTCCAGACGTAAATGAGGATTGAGAGTTTGTTCACGCAGAGTCTGAACATGATGCTGGACATCACCCTGAAAAAAATGGGCTTCAGTCTGCAAACTCAGGTTGATCTCGTCGATCCGAACCGCAGAACGGCCCCCGAGGATGTAAATCTGGCCGGTGAGGGTTTCACCGCGCCGAATCTGGTGATCGTGCTCGATGCGCTCAATTTGTGGCGCACCAATCCCGAACCTGGACAGCAGCTTCTTAAACATGGCAGCCTCCTGGCGTCAGATTAATCTCTATCTCCTACGTTATCAGGAAGCCTCAAGTTAAGATAGGCTGTCGCGCTTATCCGCACCCCATGCGACTTTCAGAAAAAAGCCTGTCTTTTTAAAACTTTTTCAAAGCATTTTTAAATGCTGAATGAGCCTAGCGCACGCTCAGGCGGCCATTATCGTCTGTTCCGCCAACAAAACGCTTTTGTGGATCATGCACCTGAATTGTACAGAGTCTGCGATTAAAGGCATGTGGCCCACAATGTCTAACCCACAAACTGCGTAAAGCCTGAATCATAGACTGACGCTGCTCAAAAGTGTCTTGCCAGGTTGCGGCTGTGACAGTGATTTGCAAACGGGTTTTGACGCTAGTGTGCAAGCTGATGTTAGGAAAGAGCTCTCGCCGCTGTTCAGAGCTTTTAAGCTGCCTGTCGAGATCTTTAACAAAGCCGTTTTTAATGCTTTCCCAGTGAGTAGCAGCCACAGCAGGCAGACTCAGACAGCATAAGAGACTGAGTATCCAGACAAGCTTTAAAGCATCACGCATGCCCTGATTATGTCAGAAGGGGTTTAAACTGGCTAGCTAAGCGCCAAAAACCACAAAAAATGGAAACGAACCCCGGGGCTGAAGCAAATTCCTACGTCGTCGGCTCTCCTGAGGTCTTCACACGTTCCAGCTGGGCACTCCCGCTTGCGGGACCCTCACGCCTCCAGTGTTCCCGGCTCTTGTTACCAAAAACCGCGTCACTCCTGGCGCCTATCCTGGAATCAGCTATTTAACTTCGGGCTTGCACCCGTTACCAAATCCCTCTTCAGGCTTTCCGCCGGACCTTCAGGGGTTTCCCCTCCGTGCGCCGGTGCCGAAACAGACCTTGCGTACCCCGAAGGGCATCTTAACCTCTTTCAACCTTGGCCCTCTTGCTTGTTATTCACAGCTTCAGGGCTTTGCCGTCGACCGGAGTCCGTTGCCACTCGTCTTGCGACCAGGGCTCGATCCCCTCTTGTCCTTAGCCCCTTCAAGGTTTTTCACGCCCACAGCATCGGTTTGCCGTTACCAGCTCCTGCCACTCTTGCCTTTTCCTTCGTCCCGTTACCAGTCCGACCGAGGCTCCAGCGGTTTATGCCACTGTGTGCGTGTGTCCATCCCCGTCTTGCGACGCTTCTGGACCTTTACCCTCATGGGCGTTAACCCTCCAGGGAGTTCCCCCGCTTCTGAGCTTTTTACCGCTTCCGGTAAATCCCCTGCTCCGTTTTGACGGCCTGCAGGCTTTTCTCTCAGAATCCGGTCGGCATCTGTGAACTTTGGGCCGAAACCCTGATTCACCGCCGCCCCTCCTGGGCTTTTATCTGGGGCTTACACCCAGTTGCTTGTTACGTTTCTTCGCTTCAATCCGAAGTTCGTGATTTCAATATACTAAGATATGGTTATAAATGTCAAGAACTGTTTGTGATTAATTTAAGAAAAAAGCAAAAACCTTAGTCCTGACAAGCCTTTTAAACTTCGTCTCTATACTTGAATTATTACGCCCAGCGCAAAGGAGCCTTTATGTCGACCATTTCAGGTAACTCTCCCGCCCAACCTGCTCCTTTGCTGCCTGGTTTAACCGGCACATCAGCACTTCAAATGCCTAATCTGGAGCAATTACTTAAAAGCCGAGGCAATAGCGACTGGCATTTTGATCTTAAGCAGACACCCGACAAACTTCAGGCCACGGCTTTACTGACTGGCTTTTACCATAAGCTGGCTGGCAAACCTGAATTATTAGCCCAGTTATCCCAATTACCCCACGGTCAGGCCTTAATCGAATGCCTGGAAGACGCAGCCTGTGGCCGGCTCGACCAGCGCAATATTCACGACCTCCAGACTTTTCTTAGCGAAACAGCCGGCATCGATATTAGCTATGGCGATGGCAACGGCATGGATGGCCTGCTTGGTCCCCGCACGCTTGCAGGCCTGCAGACCTTTTTTAATCGGCTTGAGCCTGGCACAGAGTCAGTCCCAGCACCCAGCACTGCAACTACTCAAGGGATTTCACCAGCAGCAGGCACCGTCAGCCATTATCTCAGCTCACTAGAACTCAATACCCGCGAGCCCAAAATGCCAGTTTTGACCAGCCTGAGCCTGTTTTCAGACAGCTCTCCTGCTGGCGGCGTCTATGAACGCTCACCTTATCATGACGACAATAAATTTGTGCCGCGTTTTGCGATGGCGGCTTACCATGAGTCTGGCGTTTATCGCTCACCGCGAGATCCTTATGCAGTCGGCGCCATCAGCCGCCCGCGCCGACGAGATGATCTCGGCGGTAAAACCTACGGGACTTACCAGTTTGAATCCTCAGTCCATACCAGCGGCGCTTCTGATCCCAATAAAGTGGCCAATAGCACGCTCATGCGCTTTTTAAAATGGAGCGGCAACCCTTATGGCCAGCAGCTGCGTGAAGCAGCCCAACGTCATGGCGTTGGCAGCACGGCTTTTGATCAGGTCTGGGCCCAGCTGGCGCGTGAGCACAATAAAATCTTTGGTGAAGCCCAACAAGCGTTTATGCTAAGTGAGCGCAGCGCCAGCGTTACACGCTTTATGAACAAAGCAGAGCTCAGCCCTGAAGTTCAGCAGGATTCCCGGATTCAGGATCTGATTATGGGCACAACTAACCATGTCGGCGGCTTAGCAGACAGCGCAGCAGAACATTTAGCTCAC
>CAJYHH010000321.1 GCA_913773825.1 Candidatus Sericytochromatia bacterium
TGCCCCAGGAACCGCCAAATACCAGCCATTTGTCGATGCTGAGTTTTTCGCGCAGCTTTTCAATATCACTGACCAGATCCCAGGTGGTATTGGCTTCGAGGCCTGCATGCGGCACGCTTAAACCGGCTCCGCGCTGATCAAAGAGAATAATCCGGTAATGATCCGGGTCATAAAAGCGACGATACTTTTGGTTGACGCCACCGCCAGGTCCACCGTGTAAAAAGACGACGGGCTGGCCGTTGGGATTGCCAGACTCTTCGTAATAAAGTTTATGCCCGTCGCCGACATCAAGCATGTCGGTATAACGGGGTTCAATTTCAGGAAAAAGCTCAAAACGTCCGTCGAGCACAACGGGGCTGGCCATACAGGATCTCCAATGCTAAAATCAGGTGATTTTATAGACAATAGTTGCCTGTAATATGCCATGAAAGCAGAGCCAACAGCCAGATGAACAGCGCTCAGGTAAAGGTTGAAGTCAACAGCGGATGGGATTTAATCGGAGATCTCCACGGCCATCATGAGGCTTTATGTCAACTCCTGGCTCAATTAGGTTATCAGCGTCAGCAGGGCAGTTACACCCATCCAGAGCAGCGTCGGCTGATTTTTTTAGGTGATTTAGTCGACCGTGGTCCGGCTGTGCGCGAGACCGTCAGGCTGGTGCGTGAGTTAGTTGAATCAGGTTTAGCGCTATGTATTATGGCCAATCATGAATACAACATGATTTGTTATCACAGCTGGGTCGGTGGGGACTTTTTACGCCCGCATAATCCCCGTCATGACAAACAAGTTGCCGTTAGCCTGGCGGCTTTTGCCCATCATCAGGCTGAGTGGTTAAGCCATCTGGAATGGTTTAAAACCTTGCCTTTATTGCTGGAACTTCCTGGTTTCCGCGTGATTCACGCCTGCTGGGATCAAGCAAAAGTTGATCGTTTGCAAGAGCGTTTGCCCAATTTGCGCTTAACGCCTGAATTTCTCTATGAAAGCGCTCAGTCGGGCAGTGAAGCCCATCGCTTAATTGAAGCGCTGCTCAAGGGCTGGGAAGGGATGCTGCCCGCTGGCCAGAGTTATCGCGATGCAGAAGGTCTAATCAGAACAGAAACCCGGCTGCGCTGGTGGCCTAAAGCGCTTAAACATCCAGGGGGCCTGGGCAGCTGGCAGGATTGGTTAATCACTG